>CAMEKY010000011.1 GCA_945921565.1 uncultured Clostridium sp.
CCCTAGATTTATGACATGCCCGTCATACATATAAAAAGGCTTCAGTCGAAGCCCATATTTTAATAATTTGTTTTTTCAGCTATGCTTTTATATTCAGCATAGAGTTTTAAACATTCATCTCTATCTAGTTCAGATATAAATTCTGCTTTTTCTTCTTTTGTCATATTATAAAATTTATTATCTCTAAATCCTATATCCTCAGTATCAATGATATTACAACCATAATATACCTTTGAGATATTTGACCATAAAATTGCCCCCAAGCACATTGGGCATGGTTCTCCAGTTGTATATATCTCACATCCTGATAAATCAAATGTACCTAAATTTTTAGATGCATCACGAATTGCTTGCATCTCTCCATGACAAGTCGCATCATTATTCAATACAACTTGATTATGTCCTTTACCAACGATTTTTCCATCCTTTACGATAACTGATCCAAATGGTCCGCCTTCACCATTACGAATCCCTTTAGTAGCCTCTTCAATTGCTACAAACATATATTTATTCATTCTTTCACCCTATTTCTTTCTTTATTCTTCTATTCTCGCATAGAACATTGCATTTTTAACGATTTTCTCTAGTTGCCTTGATGATATTCTCTTTGTATACACAAATAAACCATCTCTAGAATCAATTAAATCCTCTGGTAAATCTTCTTCAGTTTGAACCAAATAACGATTAAAGAACAAATCATTGTAACATACATTTAGTTCCTCAGTATTTGGGAATTCAACATAAGCTCTATTTTCAATAATTTGAACCAAATCCGTTACAATTGCGTTCCCAGTAGGCATTTTTCCAGCACCTTTTCCTATAAACTCTAGCTTACCAGTGTTTGTTCCTTCAACTTCAATTATATTTAATTCCTTACTTACTCTTGCAAAAAGACTATCCTTTGTAACAATGGTAGGCTCGACTCTAATCGAAACCATATTATCCTTTTTATAGGCTTCTGCTAAATATTTTAAAACATAATTTTTATTATTAACATAGATAATAAACTGGTCATTTGCTTTACTTATAGGATAAGTATATGCATGCTCAATTGAAATATTACCTTTAAAGCATATCGTCGCTAGTACTACAATTTTTCTTACAGGATCATATCCATAAATATCATCAGTTGGATCAGCCTCTAAATAGCCAAGTCTAGAAGCCTCTGCAAACGCCTTATCATATGGATACCCTTGCTCCTGAACTAAGCTCATCAAAAAATTGGTTGAGCCATTTATAATACCTTTAATATGATTGATCTCGTTAGTTTTAGCATTGTTAATAATGCTTTGAACAATTGGAACTCCACCACCTACGGCAGCCTCAAATAATAAATAAACATTATTCTTATGCGCAAGGTCAATGAGTTCATTTAGATGAGTTGATAATACTTCTTTGTTTGCGGTTATTACATGCTTTTTACGCATTAAAGCTTTTTTCATAGCTTCGTACGCTAATGTCCCACCACCAATAGCCTCTATTACTATATTAATACTTTCATCGTTTAATATATCGTCAATATTTGTCGTTAAAATATTACTGTCAATTCCCTCACGCGACTTGTTTGATTTTACTAATACTTTAGTAATTTTAACCTTGTCCTTTAAATAGTCACTACTTGCGACAATTTCATATACTCCACTTCCAACATGACCATATCCTAATAATCCAACATTATATTTCATATGCGCGTACTCCTTCTAAATCAACTTCCACTTTCTTTATTTCAAAATCATATATTTTATTCTCTTTAATATCACAATCTGTTATTAAAAGTAAGCATGACCCTGCTCCACTAATGCAAACAGTTCCATTTTTAAAATGATCCTTTACAGCTTTAGCATTTTTTATTAGCTCTAGTCGGTAAGGCTCATGAATTTTATCATTCATCACTGCCTTAATCAGCTCCATATCTCCATTTTCAAATGCATAAGGTAAATTTACAATTCGTGATAAATTATGTACAACATCACTTCTACTATATGAAGATGGTAAAACGGCTCTACTTACACTTGTTTTTAAAGCAAAATCAGGTATTAAACTATAAAAATTTAGTTTTTTCGAAATATTATATTTAACAAAATAATGTTTATCATCGCCCTTAATTGCAGCACATAATCCGCCAATTAAAGCTGGTAAAACATTATCAGGATGGCCCTCAATTTTAGCACATATTTCTAAAAGATCAGCCTTTGAAAAATTGGATTTTGAAATAATATTTGCGGCCATTACTCCAGCCACTATACATGTAGCAGATGAACCAAGGCCTCTTTCTGAGGGAATCTCTTGATTTATAAGTTTAATCTTTACCGGAATATACTTTAGATTATATTCGTCAAAAAAACTTCTATACGCCTCAAGCACCATATTATTATCTTGATATTCCTTAGCAAATGATGATACATCATCCATAAAATTCTTCTCAAATGTAAAACTATTATATAAATTAAACGCAATACCTAAGGTATCAAAACCAACACATAAATTAGCACTTGTTGCGGGAACATCAATTCTTATCATTCATCTCACCTATTAATCTAACAACATTTTGTCTAATATCATCTTTATTCCAAACAGTTGGATATATTTTTACATTACTCAAATTAAGTATTCTTTCATCAGCTTTATTCTTAGTTATACCTTCAAGTTCCTTTATCAAATCAAAATCATCGCTAGAACCACTATATGATAAAGCAGCTGCAATAGTTTGGGGGAATTTGTATGGACTTGCAGTTGATACAACTACTGTATATCCATCTGGCTTAATCTCTTTATATGCATGATATGCAACACTAGTATGTGGATCAATTAATAGATTTGTTTCTTTATATAAAGAGTTAATCTCTTTTATTGTATCTTCCTCTGTTGCATATGAGGCGATAAAATCACTAAGCTTGTCCTTATATTTAGAACCTATATCATATTTACCTGTTGTAGCAAGCTCTTCCATCTTTCCTTTTACAAAGTTCTTGTCTTCTGATATCAAATATAATAATCTTTCCAGATTAGAAGAAACTAAGATATCCATAGAAGGTGAATTTGTTACATAAAAATCTCTATTTGCATTATATACACCAGTATTGAAAAACTCTGTTAAAACATTATTTTTATTTGATGCACAAATAATCTTATTAATTGGCGTACCTATTAATTTAGCAATATAGCATGCAAGAATATTGCCAAAATTTCCTGTTGGTACAGAAAAATTAATTTTCTCTCCATATTTAATTATGTTTTTATTCACTAAAGTAGAATATGTATATACATAATAAACAATTTGCTGAATCAAACGGCCTATGTTGATTGAATTAGCGCTTGATAAAGAAACTCCATCAATCTTTACATTCTTAAATATATCCTTTACTGCTCTTTGGCAGTCATCAAAATTACCATCAATCGCAATAGCTTGAGCTTTTGGCCCGTTAAATGATACCATTTGAGCCTCTTGAATTTTTGAGATAGCCTTGTTTGGATATAGAACGATAGTTGAAATGGTCTCAGTGTTACTGAAGCCACTCAAGGCTGCACTTCCTGTATCACCTGATGTTGCGGTTAAAATAAATGTCTTTTCTTTAACATTATTCTTCTTTTTAGCAACCTCAAGTAAAAAAGGTAGAATTGATAGGGCCATATCCTTAAACGCAAACGTTTTACCATTATATAAATCTAAAAATCCGTAATCATTAAAAATATTATATGAAACCTCTTGTGGTTTAAAATCATTATAGTTGTATGCTTTATTAATGCAAGACAATATTTCCTCATCAGTAAAATCATCTAAAAAAGCTCTTAATACTTTTTGAGCAGTTTCTTTGTAAGTTAATTTAAGATAATCATCACTATATTTAATATTGGGAAGATGCTCAAAAATAAAAAGTCCTCCGTCTTCTGCAAGACCTTGAATTATAGCCTTTGATGCACTAACTCTTTGCGAATCTCTTGTCGAAATATACATATTACCAACTCCTAGGTATATTATACTTGTTTAATAAAATTATAACAAGATAATTTTATTTATCTTAAATAGGAAAAAAGTATAATTTCATATAGAAACTATACTCAAATAATTATTTAAATAATCTTAAAATATCATTATAAGCTACAAAAACGAATAATATTAATAATAAAATAAATACAATATTGTTTAATATCGTTTCAAACTTCTTATTTGGTTTTTTATGTGTTATTGCCTCATATAGCAAGAAAAGTGCTCGACCACCATCTAATGCTGGGATAGGCAAGAAATTCATAATACCAATGTTTACAGATAAAAGTGCAATAAGTGATAGATATGACAAGAATCCTGCACTAACCGTTTTTGAAACCATATCAAATATTCCAATGACCCCTGATAAATCAGAAAGCCCTACCTCTCTTACATTTGATGATGGTGCAATTAATTCTTTTAATGTCTTAAAAATAATTAATGATGAAGATCCAAATTCCTTAAATGCATTTGCCATACATCCACCAAATTCAAAATGGTAGGTTGGAGAAATACCAATATATATTTTATATTTAACAATATCTTGACTATTAAGAAGGGCATCTGAATAAGAATAAATTGGGGTAGATGCCAAAATAAAATCATCTTTTTCTTGACTATAAAATAGATATTCAAAATATTGAACATCAGTTGTCGCCCCTAAAGTAGAAATAACATTCTTCCAATCATCAATAATATTCCAGTCTTCTTCTAAAACAGTGTCGCTATCAATTCTTTTATGAAGCTTAACAGCCATTAAATAATCGCCATTCTTTAAATATGATTCATCATTAGATGGCTTTTGTTCCTTAACACCATCGCCAAATTTTAAGCCAAGATTACCAACCTGAACACCTTTTTTTAAGGTTATGGTTTCACCATCAAGCATCACCTTATGGCTTTCTTCTGGCTTTTTGGTAGCATTCTTATCAATTTGAATATTTGATAAGCCATAATTATTTAAAACAACATATGCCTCACAACTTTTAGTTTCTTGAGGAATTCCATTTCTTTCATAATCAATAGATAAATTCGTTTCACCATCTTCAGCTAAAGAGTTCATAACTGATGATAAATCATCCCATGATTCAATAGGATTACCATTTATAGCTGTTATCTTATCTCCTGCTTGTAAGAATTCAGCAGACGGATATCCCTCACCAACAGAACCAATTTCGTTTGAATTGGATGGTACTCCTGTTGCAAAAGATATTATAATATATAAAACAATTGAAAGCACAAAGTTCATTATTACACCTGCTGATATTGTTAATAATCTTGCAGGTATTTTTTTTGAATCAAAGCTTCTATCATATGGCGTAATTTGCATTCTATCCTTAGGTGAGGCTACCATAAATGCGTCACTTAATACTGGATATGTTTTAACGCCTTGTTCAGTTTCAAGTTCAACCTCGTGTGGTTCACCATGAACACCTAAAAGTTCAATTCTTGTAACTGTACCTCTAACGTCTGAATCCATTTTCTTATCAAGGATTAACTCCTTAACACAACCGTCCTCAAGTACAATCCCTATTTCTTCGCCTTCTTTAATAAGAATTTGCTCCATTGTACTATCAGCCATCGATACGTAGCCACCAATTGGTAGTGCACGTATTGAAATCATTGTTTCGCCTTTACGCTTTTGCCAAATCACTGGTCCAAAACCAATAGAGAATTCATGACATAATATTCCTGCTTTTTTTGCACATATAAAATGTCCAAGTTCATGGATTAATATAATGATACCTATTGCAAAAATAAAAGCTAAAATTTTTAAAACAATCATATTTATCGAGCTCCATATTCTTTTAATATTCTTGTTTGAATTTCATCATTTAATTCAAGAATTTCGTCAATCGTTGGATTTTGATTACTATAATCCTTTGAAATTTCATTTTTTATAATTTTTTCAATATCCAAAAATTCAATCTTATCATTCAAAAATAGTTTTACAGCAGCCTCGTTTGCCGCATTTAAAGCTGTAGGATATAATCCCCCTTTTACACCAGCTTCATATGCATATTCTAAACAAGGAAATCTTTCTACACTTAATTCTTCAAAATGAAGAGTTTTTAATTTGAGCAAATCTAATGCCTCACCACTATAATCTAAATGATGAGGATACAATAGAGCGTACAATATTGGTCCCCTCATATCAGGAGTTGCCAAATGAGCCTTTATGCCTAAATCATTATATTCTACCATAGAATGAATAATACTTTCTCTATGCATTACGGTTTTTATATTATCATATGGAAGATCAAATAAATGATGAGCCTCAATGACCTCGAATCCTTTATTCATCATCGATGCGGAATCAATTGTAATCTTTGCCCCCATACTCCAATTTGGATGATTTAAAGCCTGTTCTTTTGTAACTCCAATTAATTCATCCCTTGTTTTATCTCTAAAAGAACCACCGGATGCAGTAATTATAACATTTCTAACCTCTCTTTTATCTTCACCTTGAAGGCATTGCCAAATAGCGCTATGCTCAGAATCAATCGGATAAAGATGCACTTTGTATTCATTTATTAATGCTTTAATCTGGTCACCAGCCATTACTAATGTTTCCTTATTTGCAAGAGCAATATCTTTATTTGATTTTATAGCGCAAACTGTAGGCTTTAATCCTGAAGAGCCCACTAATGCATTAACAAGTAATTCGTTTTCATACTTATGAAATGACGCTACCTCTAATAGACCATCATCTCCATAACAACTAATGAATTTATCATTTGCTAGCATGTCCATTTGCTCTTTTGATCTAAAGCAAACAATCTCTGGCTTAAACTCATCGATAATTATTTTTGCTAAGTCACTGTTTCTACCTACACTTAATCCTATAACCTTTAAATCGTTTGAATACTTTCTAATAACATCAAGGGTTTGCGTCCCAATGGAACCGCAAGCCCCCAACAAATAAACATATTTCATTTATAATGCCCCCAGACACTAAAGAATTACAAACACTAAAATTAAAGCAAGAGATGCAAAAATTGCAGAATCTAAACGGTCAAGTACACCACCATGTCCTGGGAATATATTTCCATAATCCTTTATACCGTATGTCCTTTTTAATTTAGAGGCTACCAAGTCTCCTACCTGACCAGCAATTGAAATAAATGTACTAATTCCTAAAATAGCCATAAATTGACCAAATTTGTTTAAATGATCAAAATTACCTCGCCAAAAAATACTAACACCATTAGCATTACTGAATAATGTTGCAATTTTTTCCTCATTAAATATAGATTTAAAAATATCTCCATAGAAGAATGCGATTAATGTGGCTACGATAACTGCAATTGCAGAACCAATAAATGCGCCCTCCCATGTTTTTTTAGGACTTATGTTTGGACACATTTTATGATGCCCAAATTTCGAACCACCAAAATATGCAAATATATCGGTAGTTGTTGTAATCATAAATAAATATACTAAGAAACGTAATCCTAAAAATCTTAGAATTGTAAGAGCTCCGAATCCTAAACCTGTATAACAAATAATTGTCAATGATTTACCAATATCTCCACCATCAAAATTTTTACAAAATACGATGCATGAAAGTAGTATAAGTGTAACAATCAAGAACATTGGTAAAAAACCAATTTGAAGATTAAAAAGGCTTAAGATTCTTACTGATACTGAAGATTCAATCGCAGAATTTTGAACGAAATTGTCCCATTCAGAAAGACATGACATATATATTAATGCTGAACTAATAACTGTAATTATCTTAACAGCCCTTGGAAAATTCTTTTCTTTTTCATACAATCTAATCATTTCAAAAGAAGCCACAATTGCAAGGACAAGCATAACTACTTGAAATAATGGGAAAAGCTCAGGTACAAGCAATAGCGGTAATAAAATCAGGCATAATACTGTGCCCGTAATTATTCTTTGTTTCATTATTTTTCCTCCTTCAATCCACCAAATCGACGATTACGTTTTTGGTAGGATTCGATGGCCTTGAGTAGTTCTTTTTCATTAAAATCAGGCCATAAACAATCTGTAAAATACAATTCACTATATCCAAGCTGTAATAATAAGAAGTTAGATATTCTAATCTCACCACTTGTTCTAATAAGTAAATCTAATTGTGGTAAGTCTTTAGTATACAAATGATTGAATATTGTTTTTTCATCAATTTCTTCTATTCCCATTTCCCCATTTTTAACTAGTGTTGCAATTTCTTTAGTCGCATTTTTTACTTCATCTAAAGAACCATAATCAATCGCTAATACTAAATTAATTCCCGTATGATCCTTAGTTTTTTCAACAGCCTCATCTAAATCTTTTAAAAATTCAGGAGCAAGACGATCTCTTCTTCCAATAGTTGATATTTTTACATTTGAGTTAAAAAGATTATCTTTATATTTCCTATAATAAGCTAAAGGCTTTTTCATCAAATAATTAACTTCTTTTTCTGGTCTAGACCAATTCTCTGTTGAAAAGCAAAAAACAGTCATATATTTAATGCCAATTTTATTAGCATATTTAGTAATATTTATTAAATTATTCGCACCATGAAGATGTCCATATGTTCTAGGCATTAATCTTTTTTTTGCCCATCTACCATTTCCATCTAATATAATTGCAATATGATTTGGAACACCTTTTTTTATAATTTCCATTTCATTCATTTTCTCACCTTTTTTAGAGTTATTATATTTATAATTTCCCTTATACTACTTTAGCATAAAAAGTACATTATTACAAATAAAATCAAACATCTAAAAGTAAAAAATAAGCCTAAATGTAAAACAAATTAGACTTATTTTTATATATTGTTAAATATTCATTAATTCTTCTGACTTAGCTTTAGCTATTTTTTCGATTTTCTCAATATAAGAATCAGTTAATTTTTGAACGTCTTCTAAATATCCTTTTTCTTCATCTTCAGGCAATTCTAATTTCTTTAATGAATCATTAGCATCACGACGGATATTACGAATAGCTACCTTACCTTCTTCAGAAACATGACCTACAACCTTTACAAGATCACGACGACGTTCCTCAGTCATTGCTGGTAAAACAATTCTAATACCCACACCATCTCCTTGTGGATTTAATCCTAAATTCGCCGCAGAAATTGCAACCTGAATATCCTTAAGTGATGATTTGTCAAAAGGTTTAATATAAAGCTGATTAGCTTCTGGTGTTGAAATAGATGCCATTTGTTTTAATTGAGTTGGACATCCATAATAATTAACAAAAACTGAATCTAAAATAGCTGGATTAGCTCTACCTGTACGAACCTGAGCAAGCTCGTGCTCAAATGATTCGATTGATTTTGTCATTTTTTCTTCAGCTTCCATTAAAATCATATCTGGCATAATATTTATCTCCTTTAATTATTTATTATTTACAAATGTTCCAATTTTTTCGCCTTTAACAGCCTTTACAATGTTTCCTTGCTTATTCATATTAAACACTAAAACGTTCATACCGTTATCTTTGCAAAGGCTAGCTGCAGTTGAATCCATAACTTGTAAATTCTTATTTAATACTTCAGCGAAGGTAAGATTCTCGTACATTTTTGCATCAGGATTCTTTCTAGGGTCGGAATCATATACACCTTCAGTACCATTTTTTGCCATTAATACAATTTCAGCTCCAATCTCAATTGCTCTTGTTGCAGCTGCAGTATCAGTAGAATAATATGGATTACCAATTCCACCCGCAAAAATACATACACGTCCCTTTTCTAAATGGCGAATAGCTCTTCTTCTAATATAAGGTTCAGCAACAGCTTGAACATCAAGAGCTGATAAAACACGAGTTGGGACACCAATTTGCTCAAGTGCATTTTGAAGTGCAAGAGCGTTCATAATAGTTGCAAGCATACCCATATAATCTGCTTGAGCACGTTCTATACCTAATTCTTCTCCTGTTTTTCCACGCCAAATGTTTCCACCACCGCAAACAATACCAATTTCACATCCAAGGTCATAAGCCTCTTTTATTTGAATGGCAGTTTCCTTAACAGTTGATGGATTAATTCCAAAAGGACTATCTCCTTTTAGAGCTTCTCCCGAAAGTTTTAATAAAATTCTTTTGTACATAAGAACAACTCCTTCTTTTGAAAAAAGAGGAACAACATAAGTTGCTCCTCAAAAAATTACTTATTTAAGCCAGCTTGAGCAGCAACTTCAGCAGCGAAGTCTACAACTTCTTTTTCAATTCCTTCACCTACAGCTAAACGAGTAAATGATTTAACTGTTGATTTTGTATGAGAAAGATATACGCTTACTGTTTCATCTGGATTTTTAACGAATGGTTGATCTACTAAGCAGATTTCCTTTAAATATTTAGCTAAACGTCCAGGAACGATATTGTTTTCAATAATGTTTTCTGGCTTTGGTTTAGCAGCCTTAGCATTTTCATTTAATGCTTCTGTTAAAATAATTTGCTTTTCATTAGCAAGAGTTTCAGCAGAAATATCATCTTGGCAAACATATGTTGGTTGATTAGCAGCAACATGCATAGCAATATCCTTTGCAACAACTTCATCTGCGTTGTCAAGGATTGTAACAACTACAATCTTTCCACCCATGTGCTTATAAGCACCAAATGTTTGAGAATCTTCCTTAACAATTCTTTGAACACGACGTAGGGAAATCTTCTCACCAATTACAGCTGATTCCTCAAGAATAACTGTTGCAAGATTTTTTCCGTTAACATCAATAGCAAGAGCACTTTCTGTATCAGTTGCATTAGAAGCAATGATAATTTGTCCAACCTTTGCTAATAAGTTTAAGAACTTTTCGTTCTTTGCAACGAAGTCTGTTTCAGAGTTTAACTCAAAAACAACACATTCATTACCATTAATTTCATATGAGCATAGACCTTCAGCAGCTACTCTTGCAGCCTTCTTTTCAGCCTTTGCAATACCTTTTTCACGTAACCAAACAATTGCTTTCTCCATATCGCAATCGCAAGCTTCAAGAGCCTTCTTGCAATCCATCATACCAGCCATTGTTCTATCACGTAATTCTTTTACTAATTGTGGTGTAACAGTCATGTTAATCCTCCTAAATATATGCTAATTACTTTGTTTCTTCTTCTTTAGGTTGAGCCTTAGGAGCATCCTTCTTTACAAAAGGCTTCTTAGTTCCAGGCTTTTTGTCACCCATAGGCTTACGGTTCTTTGGAGCATCCTTTTTAGGTTGTTCCTTGTTGATTTCCTCAGATAGATTTACAGTTTCGTCTTCGAATTTTTCAACAACTCCACCGTTAGCTTCGATAACTGCATTATTCATAACCCAAGTTACAAGCTTAACAGCTCTAATTGCGTCATCATTTGCAGGAATTACATAATCAACATCATCTGGATCGCAGTTTGTATCAACGATACCAAATACAGGGATGTTTAACTTACGAGCCTCAAGGATTGCATTACGTTCCTTACGAGGGTCTACGATAAATAATGCTTGTGGAAGAGCCTTCATTTCCTTGATACCACCAAGGTTCTTTTCAAGCTTTTCTCTTTCTTGAGAAATCTTAGCTACTTCCTTCTTAGTTAACTTTAATTGATCGATAACTCCGTCTTCGAACATCTTATCAAGATCATTTAATCTCTTAATTCTCTTACGGATAGTCTTGAAGTTAGTTAAAGTACCACCTAACCAACGGTTATTGCAGTAAAATTGACCACTTCTTAAAGCTTCTTCCTTTACAGCCTCTTGAGCTTGCTTCTTTGTACCAACGAAAAGTACCTTTCCGCCATCCTTAGCTAAGTTTAAAAGCTCAACATAAGCCTTCTCAATTTCGTTAGCTGTTTTTTGAAGATCGATGATATAAATACCATTTCTTGCTGTGTAGATGTACTTAGCCATCTTAGGGTTCCATCTACGAGTTGCATGTCCAAAATGAACACCAGACTCTAATAATTGTTTCATTGAAACTACTGACATATTTTTTCCTCCATTTTATTTTGTTTTTTTTACCTCTGCTCTTTTCATCGCTTTGACCTCCACAGAAATGTCATTCTGCACTGGACGGTGAGCTCCAAAAGCATGTGTATTTTAATGCCTTTAATATATTACCATTTGATATATATTTTGTCAACACTACCAGAAAAAAATTTAAAAAAATGAAACCTGAAAATCCCTGTATAAATTCATATTATAATTATTTTCTCATTATTTAATGCTTAATTATTAAATATTAATAGTGTTTTTTCCACCTTTATCTAAATATAAATTTATTGAATTCTTGCAATTAAAATTATATAGTTTTAAGTTTATTAATTTCAATTGAATATGACGTCAAGTACTCTCTGTCCTTTTCAAGACTAATAACATAATTCTTATCCTTTAGTTCTAAATTTGGATTATCATTATCAGGTAATCCCCACCATGGCTCAATACATATAAAATTACCCGTGTTTTTCATTGACCATATTGCAAGTATTGGTGCCTTGCTAACATCAAAGATGTATTCATATCCATTAGTATATAATGTTACCTCTTTCAAATTTCTCGCATCATATATTAATGTTTTATTCTTTTCAATATCATTTTTATCTAATACATATTTGCCAGTTATGTTTACTGTTTTACTTCCTGTTATTTGATCTCCAGGATCATTTAATGCATATTGCTTTTGAATTATTCCTGAAAATGAACAATACGTATTTTCAAAATCAAAATGATTGTTTATGTATTTTCCTGATGCTTTAAGTGCAGGGTGCCCACCAAGTGAAAAATAAATAGTTTTATCATCTTTATTTATTACACAATACGATATATTAAGCTGCCAGTCACTTAATGAATAATTAATAACTAGTCTAAATTTATAAGGATAAATCTTTAACGATTCCTCATTATATTCGTAATATAATTCAATACTAGTTTCCGAAACTGATTTAACCTTGACAGTCTCATATCTAATTATTCCATGATTTTTAAGTTTATATTCTTTACCTTGAACAAGATAGGTATGATTTTTAAGAGCTCCAATGATTGGGAAAATTACAATATCTTGTCCTGCCCAACTTTCTCCATTTGGCTGGTATAATAATTCTTCTTTATTCTTTTTATCATAAATTGACTTTAAGCAACCGCCAAGCTCATTAAGTTCAATTTTCAAATTTTGATTCTCTATTTTTAGCATAATATCCCTCTTTAAAACAAAAATAGTCCAAAACGGACTATTATCTTGCTGAATCACTTTGAATTACAGCACCTGAAGATTTCCATGTAACAAGCTTATTTTGCGTATTTGTAACAAAATCATCATTATATTTTCTTTCACCATTTTCAATCTCATATTTTGCAACTATAGTTTTAACTGGTACAAAAATAACTGAAACTACTGACATAGTGTTAGGATCAGAATAATATGTAAAAATAACTGGCAAATAGGCTACATATAATACTTGATTTGCAGCTTTTGCATCAACATCAATTGACGCGGACCACTCTGATTGAATTTCAGCCTCAAATCCTGTTATTTTTGATGAAATATACTCTTTTTTAGTCTCAAGAATTGATAAGATGTCTGATGCACATGATGTAATTCCTGAATGCATAACTCCATATCTAGAGTTAATTTTGCCCTCCCTAACAAGTCCCTTAGTTAAGTCCGTAGAATGTGTTCTAATTATATCATCATTTAAATACTCTTCTTTAGGTAAGCGTAGTGTAAAATATGAACCTGATTCTGGTTTTTGTCCTTCAAGAGAAGGAATATATAATTCATCAGAATACATTTGAGCAACTGGTCCATCCTTTTCAGAAGTGTTAAAAGAATCCTTTAAAAACCACTCTTTTGCAAGCTGAGTATCTAAAGCACTACTATCACAGCCAGCCTCACTTCCGCTACAGCTAGCAAATAATATACATATTAAAACACAAGAAATAATTGCTGTTAATTTTTTCATCATTTAAAACCCTTTCTTAATTGATACGATAGATATTATATCATATCTAAAATAAAATGCAATTTTTTTATTTTTTCTTTGCCCGTGGGTGACAACTTGCATACTCGCTTTTCATTTTTTCAATACTAACATGAGTGTAGATTTGAGTTGTGGATAAATTAGTATGCCCAAGTAGCTCTTGGACACTACGTAAATCTGCACCATTATCTAGCAATGCAGTCGCAAAGCTATGTCTTAACATATGTGGAGTTATATGATATGTTTCTCCCATATGCTCTATTATTCCATTTAATATCACTCTAACTCCTCTTGGAGTCAAATCATTACCATGATTATTAATAAATAGCTTCCTAGTATTATCATTATTTCCTTTTTGTAAAAGCTTTATTCTTTCACTTGAAATATAATGTAGTAGGTTTTCCTTTAGTTCATCAAACATTATAACAATTCTATCCTTATCACCCTTACCGTGAATTAAAATAGTTTCATTAGAAAAATCCAGCTGTGATATTTCTAAATCACACATCTCAGAAACACGCAAGCCACAGCCATATAAAATCTCAACAATAATATAATTCCTAAAGCCAAGTGGTGTTGACTTATCTATAGAAGAAATCATATCCATAATTTCTCTATTCTTTAAAATTTCTGGCAGTCTTTTTGGCTTTTTAATTGAATCTATTTCTTCAAAATAATTTTTATTTACAACATGTCTTTTTAATAAAAAATCATAAAACGTTCTTAATGAAGATAAATGTCTATTAATGGTCGTAGCTGAATATTTAAGTGAATTCATATAAACTAAATAGTTCTTAGCTGGCAGAGGATTCATAATTTTAGTTAAAGAAGGAGCCATTCTTTTTTTTGTAATAAAATCTTTAAAGGCTAAAACATCATTTTTATAGCTTAGAACTGTGTTTTGGCTATAATTTCTAACTGATGATAAATAGTCTATAAAATTATATAATGCTTCCTCATCATTCATTTAGCAATTCTACCTCTTTTTCCATTTGATTTATAGCAACCTGTCCATACAAAGCCTTACGATCTTTCTTTTTGTGCTTAAAGTCTAAATCAGCCATTATTCCAAAATTCGCGTTCATAGGCTCAAATCCTTCTGGATTTGCATTGCAAATATATGCAGCCATCGCTCCAATCGATGTTTTTGTTGAAAAAATATGAGGCGCTTTTCCTGATAAATACCTGTCCATATTAATCGCTGCTACTATACCTGAGGCTGCAGACTCTACATACCCCTCTACCCCAGATAATTGCCCCGCAAAGAAAATATTTGGATATAGCTTTGTTTGGTAACTAGGCTTTAAAATTTTAGGGGCGTTTATAAATGAATTCCTATGCATAACTCCGTATTTAACAAACGTTGCATTTTCGAGTCCTGGAATCATTTGAAAGACTCTTTTTTGCTCAGGCCATTTAAGATGCGTTTGAAAGCCTACCAAATTATACATCGTTTTAGCAGCGTCATCTTGGCGAAGCTGTACAACTGCATATGGCTTAGTGCCATCAGGCGTCTCAAGACCTACAGGCTTAAGTGGACCATATAATAATGTTTGAGGGCCTCTTTTTGCCATTATCTCAACAGGCATACAGCCTTCAAATACTTTTACCTCATCATGTGCACTTGTTGGAATTTCTTCAAACGAATGGGGAACAACACCTTCCGCATGAATAAGCTCCTCATAAAATGCTTCAAATTCTTCTTTTGTCATAGGACAGTTTAAATATGCTGCCTCACCCTTATCATACCTTGATTTTAAATAAACCTTCGAATAATCTAATGTATCCGCAAGTACGATTGGCGCAGCCGCATCATAAAAGTGAAAATTATCACTATGAAACATCTCAATTATATTATTTGCTAAATCATCAGCTGTTAATGGACCCGTTGCGATAATTGTAGGCTCTAAAGGATTGATTTTAGTAACCTCTTCATTTATTATTTCGATATTAGGATTTGATTTTATTACATCAGTAATAGCCAAAGAAAAGCCTTCACGGTCTACTGCTAATGCCCCTCCTGCAGCTACCTGATGGGCACGTGCTTCCTTAATAATTAAAGATCCGAGCATTTCCATCTCTTTTTTCATTATACCGACAGCATTTTCCAAGCCATCAGCTCTTAACGAATTTGAACAAACAAGCTCCGCAAACTTTTCTGTTTTATGAGCTGGTGTCATTTTCTTTGGTCTCATTTCATACAATTTGACCTTATATCCTTTACCAGCTAAATAGTAAGCCGCCTCACATCCAGCAAGTCCAGCACCAATAACCTTAACTTCTTTCATCTTAATCACCATATATTTCTACTAAAATTATATCATTTCGGTAAAAAATATAAAAGAAAAAAGATAATCTATTTAACAATTATCTTTTCACCTGGTTTTAACCAATTATTTTTATTTAAAACTAAAATTTGATATGGAGTAAGCCCTGTTTTAGACATTATTGTATCTAAAGTATCCGTTCCTAATATTTCATAATAATTAGATGTGGCTGTATTATTTGCCTTTCCCACAATTTCTAAGTCTAAAATATCAGTAGGGAATGTTGAAATATCATAGTTTAGACTTTCTAGATACATCTTAAGTGTCATTTTAGAAGTATCATACTTTTTTCTTGTTGGAATAAAAAGAATTTGATTTGGATAAATCATGGTTGATGCCAAATTATTCAAGGAAATAATATCCTGAACTGTGACTCCATACATTTTTGATATTTCATATAAGGAATCACCATCCTTAACAATATACTTGATCGTATTTCTTAATTCAGGGCGATTGATATACTTTTCATATCCATAATTTTGGTACATATTTCACACCTCATCATTAAAATATGATTGTTAACAAATAGAGTGTGGGCTAAAGCCAAAAGAAAAGGCCCTGAATTAACAAGGCCATAAATTATTACTTAATGTTTTCTGCAAAGTACTTAATTGTTCTAACCATTTGGCTAGTGTATGAATTTTCATTATCATACCAAGAAACTACTTCAACTTGGTAAGTATCTTCATCAATCTTTGAAACCATTGTTTGAGTAGCATCAAATAATGAACCATAAGTCATACCGATAACATCTGAAGATACGATTGGATCAACGTTGTATCCGAAAGTTTCTGGATCAGATGCAGCCTTCATTGCAGCATTTACTGAATCAACAGTAATATCCTTACCCTTAACAACTGCGATTAGGATTGTTGTAGATCCTGTAGGTACTGGAACACGTTGAGCAGCTCCAATTAGCTTACCCTTTAATTCAGGAATAACTAGACCAATTGCCTTAGCAGCTCCTGTTGAATTTGGAACAATATTTACTGCACCAGCACGGCTTCTTCTTAAATCACCCTTACGTTGAGGACCATCTAGAATCATTTGGTCTCCTGTGTAAGCATGAATTGTTGTCATGATACCACTTTGGATAGGTGCATAATCATTTAAAGCTTTAGCCATAGGAGCTAAGCAGTTTGTAGTACATGATGCAGCAGAAATAATCTTATCTCCGTCTGCAAGAGTATTGTGGTTTACATTGTAAACGATTGTCTTAGGCATAGAGAAGTTTTCAGCATCCTTCTTGTTAGCAGCAGGAGCAGAAATAACAACCTTTTTAGCACCAGCTAAAATGTGCTTGTTAGCATCTGCAACATCAGTATAGAATCCTGTACATTCAAGTACTACATCTACGTCTAATTCTTTCCATGGACAATTAATTGCGTCCTTTTCAGCATAAATCTTAATTGTCTTACCTTTAACAGTAATAGTACCTGCTTCATCATCAGCAGTTACATCACTTTCATGACCAATCTCAACATATCTTCCTTGAGCTGTGTCATACTTTAATAAATGAGCTAGCATGTGTGGACTTGTTAAATCGTTGATTGCAACTACTTCATATCCTTCAGCACCAAACATTTGTCTGAAAGCTAAACGACCAATACGTCCAAAACCATTAATAGCAACTTTTACCATATTAAAAAAATCCTCCTAAAAATATTGATTTTCATCAACTATTATTTTACCACTTTTTAAAAATTATTCAACTGATTTTCGCCTTTAATGTCTATTTTATTTAACATTTTTTTATTCATTTATTCATTCGTCTCATTTTTTGTAAAAATAGAATATTTTTTTATAAATTTATTCCAAATATTTACATAATATTTATAAAGTCAAATCTATAATCAATACGAAAGGATGGATCAAATGAACTTTATTCCATATGTAGTTGATCAAAAAAACGAAAGAGCCTATGACATTTATTCAAGGCTACTGAATGATAGAATTATTATGCTTGTTGGCGAAATAAATGACCAAAGTGCTTCTACCATAGTTGCGATGCTATTATACTTAGAATCTATATCCCATGAAAAAATAAGCTTATATATTAACTCAGGAGGTGGTAGCGTTACTGCTGGACTTCAAATCATTGATACAATTAGATTTATAAAATCTCCTGTAGAAACAATTTGTATAGGAGCCGCAATGTCAATGGCTGCGGTTATTTTAGCTTGTGGTGAAAAAGGGAAAAGATATGCACTACCTAATAGTGAGGTAATGATACATCAGCCAAGTGGTGGTTTTGAAGGAACTGAGCTTGATGTTAGAATATATGCCGCAAGACTTCTTAGAATTAAAAATCGTTTATATGAAATACTTTCTGATGTATGTGGGAAAAGTATTTCGGAAATAGAAGAAAAATCCCAAAGAGATTGTTTCCTAACAAGCACGGAAGCCAAAGACTTTGGGATTATTGATAAGGTTATTGAAAAAATTGATTAAATAAAATTCTTTGTTAACCTATTTATAAATGTAATATTATTTTTAGCATACTTTACCTTTTTATCAGATAAGGATATTGCAATTGAGTTAAAATTATCAATGTTGATGCTTTTCGAATCAACTGTTATCCAAATAGTTGAATCTCCCTCTGATTTAAACTCAACCTCGTGCTTTTTAGAAAGAACAATTGGTGAGGATAAGGTATGAAATATTTTGGAATTAATACTTGCAATTTCTGTAACCTGAAACGCCTCAAGCGATGCATCTATAACTGCGCCACCTAAAGATTTATTATAGGCTGTTGAGCCTGCTGGTGTTGATACACATATTCCGGTTCCTCTAAAATGCTCAAGAAGAACGTTATCCATATATATTTCTAACATTAAGGTTCTTGTTGGATTAATGATTGTAACCTCATTTAAGGCCCTTCCTTCAATTAATCCATCAGTTGTTAAGATACGGTAATCAAGCATAGTATAGCTTCCAACTCGATATTCATTTGTATTCAGAGCTTCTATTAATTTATCAATAGTATCATCCTCATAATTAGAAAAATAACCTAGATGACCTGTATTGTATATAAAAAAAGTTACATTATCGATTATTTTTTCATAAGTATGAACCGCTTTTAAAAAAGTACCATCTCCTCCTACTACTATAACCTTGTCTGGATTAGTACTATTATATTCATCATGAATTTTATCGATCAAATAATCTCTTACCTTAAAGCTCTTCTCGTCTTCTTTATTAATAATCACATAGCTCAAAATATCACGTCCTTTAGTTTATTGTAGCATATACCTTGATTTTTTTCTATAAATAAACGATAATTATAAAAGAATGTGAGGTTATATAATGGCTGATAGAGTAAACTTAGAAATTGAATTTAAATGTCTTATTGATAAAACAAAATATGATTATCTTTTAAGCAAATTTAATATTTCAAAAAATGAAATCAAACCTCAAACTAATTATTATTTTGATACATTAGCTTTAGATTTAAGAAAAAATCATATTATGTGCCGAATAAGACAAAAAGGTGAGCAATATAAAATCACTGTAAAAACAAAAACTCTAAACAATGATAATCTTGAAAATCATTATTTTTTAACACCTGATGAAGCGAAATGGGCGATTAAGAATGGATTAGATGGGAAATACGTGAATTATCCAAAAACTATATATAATATTGCGACTTTAACAACAAATCGTGTTTGGATTGAATATAAGGGTGGAAAGCTATTTTTAGATGAATCGATTTATGGATCTAAAATTGATTATGAAATTGAATACGAGGTTACAAATAAAGAAGCTGGACAAATTATTTTTGATGAATTTTTGAATGAAAACAACATCACCAAGAAAGATGTAATATCTAAGTCTGCTCGTTGCTTTAAGGAAGCAGGATTAAAAATATAAAAACTTGAATCTAACAAAAGGTTCAAGTTTTTATTTTTCGCTTATTTAATTAGAAACCAAAATAATCCTTAGCATTGTTATAGCATACATCTTCAACGATTTGGCCAAGTGTATCTAATTCTTCTTCTGGATATTGACCAGATTCAACTAGATTACCAAGCATTTGGCAAAGAATACGACGATAGTATTCATGACGAGGATAAGCTAAGAAGCTTCTTGAGTCTGTAAGCATACCTACTGACTGAGAAACTAAACCAACCTGCATTAAAGTCTCAAGATTTTGTCTCATACCATCTTGTTGATCAAGGAACCACCAAGCAGTACCAACCTGAACACGTCCCTTTACGCCTTCTTCTTGGAAGCAACCAGCTAATACTGTTAATGCATAGTTATCACGAGGATTTAAGCAATAAAGAATTGTCTTAGGTAAAGCGTCAGCCATATCTAAAGCTCCAAGTAAAGCAGATAGCTTCTCCATATAGTTTTGGTCTTCGATTGCATCAAATCCTGTATCTGGGCCAATCTTTTCAAGCATTGTCTTTGAATTATTACGTAAAGCACCAATGTGATATTGTTGTACCCAACCATACTTCTTATATTGCTTACCTAAGAATACTAATATATATCCTTTATATTGATCTTGCTCTAAATCTGAAATCTTCTCATGCTTCATACCCTTTAGGAATACAGCATTTGCTTCTTCATAAGTAGCCTCAGTATAGTGAACAACGTCAAGTGCATGGTCAGAAACACGAGAACCCATTGAATGGAAGAATTCAATACGTTCTGCTAAGCAGTCTGTTAAATCATTTAATGACTTGATTTCCTTGCCACAAACTTTACCAAGCTGATTTACCCATGATTCAAACCATGAAAGTTCAACATTGATTGCCTTGTCAGGACGGAATGCTGGACGAACTGTAACCTTTAAAGTTTCATCCTCCATCATCTTTTTGTGCCATTCCAAAGAATCAACTGGATCGTCAGTTGTACATACAGTCTTAACATTAAACTTGTACATCATTTCACGTGCAGTTAATGTTTCAAGCTTAGCATTAGCTTCATCCCAGATTTTCTTGGCATTCTTAGTATTAATAATATCATTAATACCAAAATATCTTTGCATTTCAAGATGAGACCAATGGTATAATGGGTTACCTACAAAATAAGGCATTGATTCAACGAATTGATAATATTTCTTATAATCATCGTCTGGACCAGAAATTGAGTCCTCTTCATATCCTCTTGCACGAAGGCTTCTCCATTTGTAGTGGTCACCATAACGGTCTCCAGCACCTAGCCAAACCTCAGCTAAATTACGGAATTTTTTATCCTCATAAATCTCTTTTGGTTGAAGGTGACAGTGATAATCAATAATAGGCATTTTTTCTGCATGCTCATGGTATAACTTCTTAGCTGTTTTTGTAGTTAACAAAAAGTCTTTATCCATAAATTTTTCCATAGTTTATATCTCCTCTTATATTTTATAATACTACTCCGTCTTTGAAAATTGATATTTCACGGAAATTATTCTTTTCATTCTTAGTTTGCTTACGTCCAGACGCAACATCGCAGATTAAATCAATGAAGTTTTCAAGTAATTCATCCATTGATAATTTGTCAACTAAGTCACCAGCATTAAAATCAATCCAATTTGATTTCTTTGTAGCCAATGCTGTATTTGTTGCAATCTTCATTGTAGGTACGAATCCGCCAAATGGAGTTCCTCTACCAGTTGTAAATAAAACCATTTGACAACCGGCACATCCAAGTGTTGTAGTAGCTACTAAGTCATTTCCTGGAGTACAAAGTAAATTAAGACCATGCTCTTTAATTCTTTCCCCCATCTTAAGTACTCCATTTACAACTGCAGCTCCACCCTTTTGAGTACATCCTAAAGATTTATCCTCAAGAGTAGTGATTCCACCCTTTTTGTTTCCTGGAGAAGGATTATCATATATTACTTGATTATGATTCTTAAAATAGATCTTAAAATCATTGATTAAACTAACAATTTCATCAAATGTAGCCTCATCCTTGGCACGAGCCATTAATAATTTCTCAGCACCAAACATTTCAGGAACCTCACCTAATACTGTTGTTCCTCCGTTTATTGCTAAGAAGTCTGATAGACGACCAAGAAGAGGATTTGCAGTGATTCCTGACATTCCATCAGAACCACCACACTTAAGTCCTATACGAAGAACTGATAGTGGCTTTGTAACTCTCTTATCATCCGCCATTTGATCATATAATTCCTTAAGAAGCTTAGTTCCTTCCTCAACCTCATCCTCAACATCTTGAGCAACTAGGAAGCGAGTACGAGACTCATCATAATCTCCAAGTGTTTCTTTGAATGTAGATACAAGGTTTTCCTCACATCCAAGTCCAAGGACTAATACTCCACCTGCATTTGGATGCTTAACCATATCCTGAAGTAATGTTCTTGTCAATGATAGATCAGAACCCATTTGTGAACAGCCAAATGGATGCTGGAATGTATATACTCCATCAATTTTGGAAGTATCATACTTTTCTTTGAAATTTTTTATAATATCATTTGCCATACCAGACACACAACCAACAGTCTGAATAATCCATAATTCATTACGAATTCCATATTCACCTGTTGAACGTTCATATACATCAACAGTTCTATCTGATTTATATCCTAAAACATTTGGATAATTTGGCTCATATTTATATTCAATAACATCATCAAGATTAGTCTTAACATTATGAGTATGAACATGACATCCTTTTTGGATAAATGCTGTTGCATGTCCAATTGGATTACCATATTTAATAATGTCTTCCCCTTCATTAATGTCTTTAAGAGCTACCTTGTGAGCTTGAGGTATATCCTCAAGTAATGTAACTCCCTCTACTTCCGCACCCTTAGAG
>CAMEKY010000012.1 GCA_945921565.1 uncultured Clostridium sp.
TGAAAGCCCTAAATTTGTTTTTTCTCAAAACCTAGGTTTTTTCACAGCCCCTTTTTAATGTCATAGGATCTGGTTTTATTGATAAAATTAGGAAACTTTGCTATAATTTACGTAGTAAATTTTAGTTGAAGTGGAAGTGATTATATGAAAATATTGCATTGTGCAGATATTCATCTTGGTTCTAAGATAGAATCAAAGTTTTCGAATGATAAGAGTAATATTCGAAAAAGAGAGGTACTTAACACATTTAGTAGAATGATTGATTATGCGAATGAAAATCAAATAAATGTAGTCATCCTTGCTGGAGATGTGTTTGATAAGGATAAACCATCAATAAAGGATAAGGAATATTTTTACAGAGCAATTAAATCTAATCCACAAATTGACTTTTTATATTTAAACGGAAATCATGATCAGGAAGGATCTTACGTTGAATTTGATATTCCTAATTTAAAAAGATTTGATAAAGAGAATTTTGTTTCATACGAATATGGAAATATATGTATTAGTGGAATTGAAATGACTGAATACAATGCTACTTCATTTTATTCTAAGCTAAATTTAGACAAATCAAAGATTAATATTGTTGTGCTTCATGGGGACGCGACCGATTCAATGGGAATGGACAAAATAAAGATAGATAGTCTTAAGAATAAAGGTATAGACTATTTAGCCTTAGGTCATATTCATTCATATAAAAGTGGAAGAATAGATGATAGAGGAGTATATGCATTTCCTGGCTGCTTAGAAGGAAGAGGCTTTGATGAGTGTGGTGAGAAGGGATTTATTGTTTTAAGTGTTGAGGATACCGTAAATTATAAATTTGTTCCATTTGCAAAAAGAACCTTAGTTGATCTAGATATTAATGTTACATCAGCCAATGATTTATTTGATGTTATCGAGCTAGTAAAGAATAATACTCTAGATATAGCAAAGGACAATATTTTAAGAATAAATTTGATTGGAGAGCTTCCGGTAGGAATAGATGTTGTTGAGGAAGATGTAAAAACTGCCTTGTCAGATTATTTCTTTGTAGATGTAAAAAACAAAACATCTCTTAAAATAGATATTAATAAATATGATGATGATAAATCATTAATTGGAGTCTTTGTTAGAACTATATATGAAAATGAAAATTATTCCCAAGAGGAAAAGCAAGAGCTAATTACAATGGGCTTACGAGCAATTAGTGGTAAGGAGGTGGATTAAATGAAATTAATTTCCCTTCATATCAATGCCTATGGTAAATTGTCCAATTTTGACTATACCTTTAATAATGTTTCAACATTCTGTGAGGAAAATGGGTTTGGTAAATCAACAATAGCTTCTTTTATAAAGGCGATGCTATATGGACTAGAAACTATTAAAACAGGCGGTAAGTTTAATGATAGAATGCACTTTTATCCATTTACTGGTGGAAATTTTGGTGGCAATCTAATCTTCGAGTACAAGAGTCATACCTATAGAATTGAAAGAGTTTTTGATAAAAAAAGTGAAACTAAGGATTCTATGGTTGTATATAAAGATAATAACTTAACTGATGAATTAGGTCCTATTCCAGGTGTTACGATTTTTGGAATTAACAAAGAAAGCTTTGAAAGACTAATTTTAATTACTGCAGATAAAATTACTATTGAAACAGATAATGACATAAATAAAAAGCTTAATAATTATGTAGAAAATGTTGGTGAAGAGTTTGATATTGATGCTGTGTTAAAATCAATTAAAGCAAGCAAAAAGGAAAAAACTGATATTTCTAAAAAAACTAAGGAGCAGATAAAATCATTAGAGAGCGACATCCATAATTTAACATCTATTAAGGAAGATTTGGAAAATAAATATGCAAAGCTAAATCAGTTAAATAAAGAAAAAAATGATGCTGTTGAATTATATGATAAAGCATCCAGACAAGGCACACTTGCTGAAAAGTGGAAAACATATGACAATATGATTTCAGAATGTGAAATTAAAAAGTCAAATATTGTAGATATTTTAGCTAAGTATTCAAATGAAATACCAAAATTAGACAAGATTAATGAGATAAAATCATTAATGAATCAAATCAAAATTTATGATGCATCATTAGAAAATGATAGTATATCACTTGAACAAAAAAATGAATATGAAAGGTTAATGGCTAAATATAGTAATCATTTACCAGATAATAATGAATTAGAGATTATTGAGGAAAAAATCAATCAATATGAAGCTCTTAATAAACAAATCGATGATTTGTCTAATGTCAAGAAAAGTGAGCGCGAGCTTGAGCTTGAAAAGCATTTTTTTGGTGAAACCATTTCTTCAGAAGAATTAGAAACATTTGAAAAACAAGTAGGTGATCATTCACGTCTTGAGAGGGAGCTTAGCGAAATTACTCCGACAATTATGGAGGTAAAAAAGGGTGATTTAAAGCCAAATCAAAATAATAGAAAAACCATAGTTATAGCGATTGCCTCATCAATAGCTTTTATTGGTGCAGGAATTGGGCTTTCATTTGTCCATATAGTCCTTGGAATATCGTTAATTGCATTAGGAGTTTTATTGATTTGCTTTGCGATGTTTAGTCATTTTAATTCATCAATCAAGAATATTAAGCAAGAAGAACATATTGAGGCTATAAATCCTTTATATGAACAAAAAAAGAAGGATATTGACAAGCAATATAATATAATTGTAAATCATTTTGCAAATTACAGGTACAACGGAGATAACCCTGAACTTTTGTTATATCAAATGAAGCGTGATAGCTTAGAATATGATAATATTCTTAAGGAAAAAGAACAAAATAAGTCATTAATAGAAAATGCAAGCTTTCAATCTTTAGAGCTTTCAAACGAACTTAATAGCTTCTTTAAGCTTATATCTATGCAAGAGCTTCCTTATAAAAAAGCAATTGATATTATAAAAAGAGATATAGCTACGATTAACACATTATCATCAATAATAAAGGAATATAGTATTAATAAACAAGAAATAAAGAATAAGATGGAAGAGGCGACTAAAACAGTTGATGATTTTTATAAATCGATAAAAGTCAGCAAAGATATAGCTATTGACCAAATTAATCAGGATGTTTTAGATTATCAAAGAATTAATGATGAATACTTAGCTTTAGAAAAAAAGGCAAACGAGTACAAAATGGTAAATAGTTTACAAGAGCGTATTGAAAATGTAGAATACGATATGGATAATTTAAAAGATGATATGGATAAAAAGAATTCTATGTATAATAATCTAAAGCTTGAGATTGAAGAATTAGAGGATAGGACTTCTGTTTTAGATGATAAGATTATTTCACTTACTAATTTAAAGGAAGAAAAGGAACGGGCTGATAAAAAAGCTAAAATGCTTGAGTCTTTGATGAATGAGCTTGGCAATGCTGATCAAATATTAAAGGATAAATATGTCGCACCGATAAAGGATAAATTTTGTGAATATGCCAGTATTATTGAAGAGGCGATAGGAAATAAGGTATCAATGGATAAAAATTACAAAATTTCCTTTGATAGGGAGGGTGCACTAAGAAGCTCTGAACATTTATCAAGTGGTATTCTTGCAATATGTGCTTTATGCTTCCGATTAGCTTTACTTGATAACATGTTTGAGGATGAAAAGCCATTCTTAATTATGGATGATCCATTCGTATCCTTAGATGAGGCTCATATAAAAAAGGCTAAGGATTTAATGGAAATATTAGCAAGTGATAAACAAATAATATATTTTTGCTGTCATGAAAGTAGAAAAATATAAATATCAAATAGAAAGTATTTGGATGAATAACTATTTATATTAAAAAACGGATAGTTGTGATATAATTGGTATGTCAATAAAATTAGTTTGTTAAACATACACTATTAATTTTATAAAATATCAAAGAAGGAATAATATGAAAATAAAAAAAAAGAGAATGCTGATTGCTTTCCTTCCTGCTAATGTATTTTTAGCTTTGGGAATTATATTTTTAATTATAACTCTAAGAAGCTCAGATTTTATTCAGCTTGCATACCTTATGATAAGTATTATTAGCTTTATGTTATCTTTTACAGGAATAAGGCCGATTTTGCTATATTTTGACAAGCGTAAAATTTTAGAATATGTAGAGACGAGGTATAATAAAATAGTAAGGCTTAAAGATGAGATTATGGAAAGCCAAAATATCGAGAGTATTTATAAAAACAAGGATGGTACTCCAACAATATATATTAAGGAAGCGCAAGAGGCATTATCAGAGCTTGGGTATAATGGGGATAACTTCATTGATATGCTGTATGACGGTATTTTAACAATTACAGATATTATAACGCCGATTGAAATATTAATCGAAGAAACCAATAAACCCTTCAAAAGAATCCCATATCAATTTGTAATGTTAGTGAGGTAATTATGGAAAATATGTTTAGTTTAAAAGGTAAGGTAGCAATTGTTACTGGAGCCAACACAGGTTTAGGTCAAGGCATTTGTGTTGCTTATGCAAAGATGGGCGCAAAGGTTTTGGGTGTTGCTAGAAGAAGCTGTGATGAAACAGCTAAAATAATTAAAGAATTTAACGGGGAGTTTTTTGAATATATTGCTGATTTATCAGATGTAGCATGTGTTGATGGTGTAATGCAGGCTGCATATGATAAATATGGTACAGTTGATATTTTAGTAAACAATGCAGGGGTTATTAAAAGAGCGGATGCACTAGATGTTAGTGTTGATGATTGGGATAGTGTTATTAATGTTAATCAAAAAACTGTATTTTTCTTATCCCAAGCATTTGCTAAAGAAATAGTTAGACAAAAGAAAAAAGGTAAAATTATTAATATTTGCTCTATGCTATCATATCAAGGTGGAATTCGTGTTCCAGCATATTGTGCATCCAAAAGTGCAGTTATAGGACTAACTCGTGCATTATGTAATGAGTGGGCATCAAAAAATATTAATGTTAATGGTATAGCACCAGGCTATATGGAGACAAATAATACGAAGCAAATTCGCGAAGATCAAGACCGTAATGATGCAATTTTAGATCGTATCCCTCAGGGTAGATGGGGAACACCTAAGGATATAGCAGGTGCTGCAATTTTCCTTGCATCAGAGGCTTCAGATTATATTAATGGTTTTACAATTGCTGTTGATGGTGGTTGGTTAGCTAGATAGTAGTTATAAGGGCTTATGCCCTTTTTTGAAGATGTAGATATTAAAATGATTGTATAATTACAATTAATGGAGGAATAGCATGACTAGTATAGAAAAAAAGGAAATAATTCATTATGGCATATATGTTTTAGCAATTTTAGTTTCGTTTTTTGCTGTTGAAGTAGTAAGATTATTCAGTCCTTTATTTAAAAATGTATATTTTGGATATGTTACGCCAATGATTCTTGATGTAATGAGGATATTATTATACGTTGCAATCATTGTTTTTGCATTAAAATACGCAAATAAGCATTTTAAAAGCCCAAACTGTGTTCCTGAAGGGGGATATCCACTTTCAAGAATCTTTTTGCTATATGGTATTACCGCATTAGTTGTATTTATAGTATCAGCATCCCTAGGTTTTAGATTAAAGGTTGTAGTTGATTTAGGTGAGAATATAGGTGCAATATATTTATATAATAATCTTGCAAATATAATCGCATCCTTAGTTAGAATGGGAATAGTCACAATCATTATTAGATATTCTACGGAATTGTTTGAACTACTTGTTAAAAAAAAATGGGCCAATTATATACCAATAGGAGGATTAATATCTTTGATTACTATTGGTTTGTTTGAACTTTTAGCTTTAAAGGATGTTAACGCAATTAATATTGTATTTTTGTTTATGCATTTATTATATGGGGAAATATATTTACTTTCATACAAGCATTTCCCAACAACTCTTTCGATATTAGTTATTATTCAATTGCTTTAGGGTAGGAGGAATAAAATGGTAATTTTTAACTGGTTTAAGAAGAATTGGATATACATATATGTTATCACTTCTTTAATATTGCTTGAATTAGTAGCTGTTGCAGTTACATCTCATCAATTTTATATTCGTAGCCCATGGATATTGTTTTTCTTTCTTTGTTTAGTTTTTCTTATTTTGTTTTATACAAGAAGCTATATGGCAAAGTTTATTGTAGGTGCATTCTCTATAGGGATTATTGGAATTGTCGATTTAATATTTATAATAATATATGAAATGACTGGACAATATTTTGAGTATTCGATGCTAGAACTGAGAAATGATGCATTTGGTATTTTAGAATCATTCCCAATTAATTTTATCTATTTTACGGTCTTTGCAATTTTACTGAGTGTGTATATAGTTTTTGGCCGAAGGGCAGTTAGACTTTATCCTAGACAGATACTTCCTCTTAAAAGAAAATATATATCATTGCCTTTATCTTTGCTTTTTGCAATTGGCATGCTTGCACTTTCTATTTCAAATTCGATAACACATAAAGATTTTTATGAAGACCTATTATATTCTGATAACGACAAATCGTATGGCGATTATGGTGTTTTAGGAAATTTTGCGTCACAAATGGCATCTGGGATAACCCGTGATGATAACGTTTATATGAATGAAGCAGAGCTTACTAACTTCTTGTATCGTGAAAATCAAATAAAGAAATCGAATTTTCCTACTAATATAGAAAAAAATTATAATGTTGTAACAATATTAGCAGAGTCACTTGAATGGATGAGCTTTATGGAAGATGAGATAAGATTTCCAAAAGGATTGAAGCTTGTTGACCCAACTGGTCAAAATAGAGATTCATCCATTCTTCAAAGAGAATTATTCCCCAATTTATTTCGTTTTTATGATGAATCGGTTGTATTTAATAATTTTCACTCCAAGGAAAAAACTGATATTTCCGAAAATTATTCATATTTAGGTGTTTATCCTACAAATTCAATTACAAATTATGACTTTTATGAAAATACACTTGCCTCTAGTATGCCTAATACATTAAAGGCATTAGATTCAAGCATTAAGACTCAAATATTCCACAACGGCGATTTGGAATTTTATAATCGTGATTTATATGAGTATCAGGTTGGATTTGATAATTTCGTAAGTGGAGAACAAATGGCACTTAAACCAGGATTCTATGATTGGATGGGTAATGGAGAAAGAAATCTAGACCATGAAATGTTAGAGGTATGTGCTGATGAAATGTTTCCAACGACATCAAGGTTTTACACATATATTATTACAATAACTCAACATGGACAATATGCATATCGAGAGAGTCTAGAACAAGAGGGATATTATGAAAAGCTTTCAAACTACGGTATGGTAGTTGATCCTTTAAAGCCAGCCACAGATCAAGCAAATTCATTTATTAATTATGTTGCTTGTGCTTTAGAGTTGGATAAAATGATTGGCTGTATGTATGAGGAGCTTGAGGAGCGTGGATTATTAGACAATACAGTTATTACTATTTTTGGTGACCACAATTGCTATTATTCTGGCTTATCAAATTATGTTAAGGATATTCCTTCAAACTTCAATCAGCAAAAAGATGATGATAGAAATTATATTGATTTATATAGAGTTCCATGTATGATGAGGGTTCCATCTATTGCTCACCAGATAAACGACAAATTTACTTGTACGGCAGATATTGTTCCATCTATATATGATGTACTTGGCATTAATTACTATGGCAATGTTTATTATGGGAATTCAATATTTTCAAATGAAACATCTGTTTTATACTCAAGAGCTTATAATTTCTTTTGTGCGGATAATGCAATTTATACAAGCTTAAATAATTTTAAATATACATATATTCAAGATGACAAGGAATTAAATATGTATGATATTAAGGATAAAACTAGTCGTTTAGTTGAAAAAATAAAATATACAGATCAAATTTTCTATAATGATTATTTTTCGCTTAGTGTTTCATTAAGTCAATATAAGCAGCTAGACATTAATACATATGCTGAATTATATGCTTATAAAATGATAGAACTTAATCGTTAGATTGGAGTATATATGGAAGTAAGTAAAAAGAAGATAAAAAAAGAGGATATTAAGAAATATGCCAAAATTAATTTAGGGCTAATTATTTGTGCTATAGGAATTTCTTGCTTTTTATGGCCTACAAGCTTTGTTACGGGTGGAGCATCTGGACTTGCTATTTTGCTTGAAAGAATATTGCCTGCTATACCAAATGTGAATGCAAATTCTATTTATTTATATGTTATTAATATTTCTCTTCTTTTAGTTTCATTACCAATACTTGGAAAAGATTATTTTTTTAAAACATTATATGCAACATTAATGCTACCGACACTTGTAATGCTTTTTGAATTTATAATTGAAAATGCAGATTTACTTGATACATTAAGAGGCCTTGATAGCTGGATTATTGTATCATTTGGAGCTGTTGCAATGGGAGTAGGGTCTGGAATATCTCTAAGTGCAAACGGATCAACAGGAGGGCTTGATGTATTACAATCTATAGGATTTAAGACCCTGCATATTCCATATTCAGTATCGAATTACGTTATTAATGGATTAATTATAATTGCAGGATTAATCGATAGTAAGCTAACAAATGGGGGATTACAGAAAGGCCTTGAGGCTATTGTATTCTTATTTATTACAGGCATTGTAGTTGATATGACAACATTTGCTGGTTTTAATAAGCGAGCAGTATTTATTAAAACTAATCATATTGATGAAGTTAGAGAAATGATTATGTATAGAATAAACAGGGGCTGTACATTAGTTAAGGCTCAAGGTGGCTATACACTTGATGATGGAGATATGTTAGTATGTGTTTGTATGTCTCGTGAATATTTAATGTTGAGAAAATGGATAGATGAAATAGATCCTAATTCCTTTGTTTTTGTTACACGAGCAACCGAGGTAAGAGGAAGTGGATTTAGTAAGAATATTGAGCAAAGAAAGTTAAGCCTCCAAAAGCTAAAGGAGAAAGAGTAAAATGATATTATCAGTTGCAGTTGAAATCATAGTAGGCGTTGTAATTGCTATTTTAATCTTTTTGTTTGTATTTTTAAGAAGAAAAGCAAAAAAGGCTAGATTAAATAAAATAACAAATGGCAAATATATTACAGCATATTTTTCTTCTCATGAGGATATAAGAAAGAATGAATATTTGCCATATAGAAACAAGCCTATTAATCGAAAAGTATCTTCAATTTTTATGGCTAAGAATTTTTGTTTAGTTTTAGATGGCACTAAAACAAGAAGAATTGATTATGATGATATATATTGGGTATATGGAATTACTCCAAAGGATGGGTCAAAGCTTAAGGTTGAAGAAGCATTGGCAATTTATTCCATAAAGAAAAAGGTATACGTATATTTGCCTAATCAAGAGCCATATGTAAAGCTTTTTTATTCAATGGGTATACCATCAGGATATGGACCTAAAACAAAGGAAAAGGCTAAAATGTATAAGAAGGAGTTAAAACAGCATCGTCATGAAAAAGGAAATAGTCCGAAAATACAATTTACAAATTAATCAAATTGATGTCAATAATCCATTAACTATTGGTAATGGTGATTTTGCGATGACCTTTGATGCTACAACGAGTCAATCACTTTACAATATGTATAAGGATATTCCTTTAACATCAATGTCTAACAAAAATTGGTTTTATAAAGACAATATTGGTGATGTTAAATTATCATACATTGATGGTAAAGGATATATGCTATTTAACTTAGATAATAGTGATTCTTTTAGCCAAAGAAGGCAGTATCCGTTTAAATATAATTTTATGCATCTATGTCTTAAGGATGGTAAGGGAAGCATTATTCCTAGTAAAATATCAAAAATATCGCAAAATCTAGATATATATGATGGGGTACTTGAATCATCATTTATGTACGATGGTAAGCAAATTCATACAAAGGCTTTAATATATCAGGATCATGATGAGCTTTGTTATAAATTAGAGGGAGATTTAGCACTTGAGCTTGAATTTTTGTATCCATCATATAAGAAAAATGGATATATTGATGGAAGAATACCAAATGTTGAGCTTTTTAATGATGAAATATTAATAAAATATGATGATATTAATTCAATAAAATTGAAGATTAAAGCCAATAAGGATTATAAATTAATTAATAATAGATTGTGCTTTGAAAAGGGTACAATAGAACTAAATTTATCACTAGATGTTTTATTTGAGGGACAAAATTTAAGTCAGTTTTGGGACTCTGATACAGAACTTATTATTGATAATGATGAATTAGTAAGAAGAATGATATTATCAAAATATTTATCACACGTAAACGCTGCAGGAATTTATCCTCCATCTGAGGCGGGATTAACCTATAATAATTGGAATTCTAAGTTCCATTTAGAGATGCATTTAATTCATTCATTGTGGATGATAGAATCTGGCCATATTAACGATTTATTAAAAAGCTTTGATTATTATTTAGATATATTACCTCAAGCTATGCTGCGCGCTAGAATTAATGGCTACACTGGTGCAAGATTTCCCAAAATGACATCACCAGATGGATTAGATTCCCCATCTAATATTGGGCCATTATTAATATGGCAGGCACCTCATATAGTATATTTTCTGCAAAAAATATATGAGGAAACAAAAAATATTGATTTAATAAAAAAATATAAAGACCTTATATTTAACTCTATCGATTTTATGATTTCACTATTTAAAATGAAGGACGGTAAATATCAGATATTAGATCCTATTTTAGAGGCGTGTGAAGCAATTAACGTTGATAGATGTATTAATCCGACATTCGAGCTTGAATATTTTAGGTATGTGTTAAGTAAAGAAGAAGAGCTTGATATTGCGCTATTAGGAAGTAAAAGGCATAACTATAAGGAGATTACCACAAATATAATTATGCCAAAAGAGGAATGTGGCGTATATTTAAAAACTTATGGTATGAGTTATAATGATTTATATAAAGATCATCCAACTGAAGTGTTTCCATATTCTTTTTTTGTAAGTGACAGATTGTCTAAAAATATAATGAAAAATACAATTAATAGGGTTATTGATAAAATGGATTTATCAAGCTATTGGGGTTGGGATTTCCCATTTTTAGGACTAGCTTTTTTAAATTGTGGAATGATAGATGAATCAGTTAAAATTACAATGCTTGATGACTATAATAATAAATATCTTTATAATGGCCATAATACTACGAAAAGAGATGATTTAAAGATATATTTGCCAGCAAATGGGGCGTTTTTACTTTATTATCATCGTCTAGCATTGGCTTTAGAAAAAGATGGTTTACAATAGCTTTTGGTTATTTTATAATAGTGTTAAATGATTGAGGTGAAATTTTATGTCTTCAAAAAAAATGTATATATTAGTAATTATAGCTGGAATTTTGCTTGTTTGTGGTTCTTTGTTTATGGTTTTAGCATCTAATTCACTTAAGGAAAGTAATATAGTTAAATCATCAGCATTAGTATTTATGTTTTCTGGAGCTGTATGTTTATTTGCTGGTATTGCCTTTATAATATACATTGCATATCATATATTAAAGGATAAGAAAATTATATGAAAATATTTTTGATAAATGATAAGCTTGTAGTTAAAATGAGAAAAACCTCAAAAATTGCATTATTAATAGCTGCTATAATATTGATAATACTTGTAATAGTTAGCATATCTATAGGAGATAGGCTTCCATTTTTATTAGATAAAGCATTTTTTATTATAAGTGGATTTATATTAGCATATTTTGTTATTTATATGCTGTGGCTTATATTATCTTCTAAGCAGGACTATAAAACAATCACCTTAGAATTTAATAGGTTTTATTTAGAAGGACCTAAGGGACAGCTAGAGGTGAAATTTAACGGTCTTGCATTCATAGAAATTGATGAGTCATTTTTACCTGATTTATATATAAGCTTTGTGTATAATGAAAATACAGAATATAAAGTTATGATTCATAAAAAAAGCTGGCCAGAACTCCAAAAATTCTTAGTAGAGCATAGACTAAATTATAGATTTAAAAAAACGGAAAATGATTAGGTTTTCCGTTTTATACTATTGAATGTTTTTAAAAAAATAGGTAGAATAAAATCGATAAGAGGGTGGAAGAGCATGAAAAAAATATTTATTTTATTTATATTTGCGTTTTTGCTAACATCATGTAATTTAATAATACAACCAACAAAAAGCGTAAATTATAGTCTTGAGGTGGATAATTTAAAATATAATGGTCCATTTACTCAGCATGCTATGCCATCCACAGGTAATGTTAAGGTATTAGTTGTACCTATAAATTTTTATTCGAGAAATAAAACTGATGAAAATTTAGAGAAAATAAATTTAGCTTTCAATGGTAAAAAAGAGGACACCGCATATCAAAGTGTCAAAAGTTATTATGAAGAATCTTCGTATAATCAGCTCCATTTAACATTTGAGGTTACTGATTGGTATTTACCAAAATATGGTGGTTCATATTATGAGGAATATTCTTCGGAAGAGGGAAGTGGAATAAACGTTCTTGTTTCGGAAGTGATTTCATATTTTGATAGCAAATATGACTATAAGGATTTTGACTCTGATTTGGATGGATATGTTGATGCGGTATGGCTTGTATATAATAGGCCATCATCAGCCTCAAGTGATTTTTGGTGGGCATATACTATATCTGCTAGCATAAATGAAAAATGGGATAATAAAAAGGTTAGATTTTTTAGCTTTGCATCAGTTGATATGATAAGTGATAGCATTGACGCCTCTACGTTTATTCATGAAACAGGTCATTTGCTTGGACTAGATGATTATTATTCATATGATCCTAAGAACCAGTCTGGTGGATTATATGGATATGATATGATGGATAGTAATAAGGGTGATCATGCATCTATATCTAAGATTTTACTTGGATGGGTGAAGCCTAAGGTTATTTCTTCAAGCGGGGAATATGAGCTAGAATCATTTGCTAAGATGTATTGTTAATATCTAATCATGCAGTCACATCTATATATGATGAGTATTTTTTGATTGACTATTATACACCTGATGGGCTTAATGAAAATCAAAATATGTTTAGGTATGGGATATCATCATCTCGAGGTATAAGAGTATATCACGTTAATGCTAAAATTTCTTTTGATTCAAGTGGAAATGTGTCAGTTGGCGAAAGTGAATATTATTCGACAGGATTTAAATATAATAATTCAAATGCGAATAATAAATTTGTCTCACTTCTTAAGGCTAACAGTATAGATGAGAAAGATATTCTAAACAGTAGTCTATCAGGATTGTATTTATATACAACCCTATCCCTTCAATTTGGTAGTTCCGTTTATCAAAATTATCAGTATTTTGATGGCTCAAGCTTGAATTTTAAATTTAATGTTTTAGGGCTTGGCGATAAAGCAAAGATTTCATTGGAGGTAATGTAATGATTTTAACATATGAAGAGGGATTGATGCGTTCTTTGAATAAAGAATGGTATAAGTCATTTTTTAAAAAAGAGGATTTGGCTAGTGACGAGAAGGTAAATCTTATTAATTCATTAGCTAAAGAGGTTGGCATTAACTATTTAAATGAATATCTTGAGGATGATGAGGATATGGTTCTTCAGGATATATATGCGGATGACTTAATTGAATATTTACAAGCAGTAAAACGAGGTGATGTTAATGGAGGAGATTTTTAAAGAACTGTTAAGATTAAATAATTTTAAGGATATTACCGAGTTTGCTGAAGGGGTAGTTGAGGCACATAAAAAAAACAATACAAAGCCTAAATTAGCTCAAGCTTTTGAGGCTATGAATTTGTATAATATGTATATAGACGCTATAAATCGACCTGGTTGCGAAGGGTATTTATATCCTTTTAAGCTTCGAAAGGTAATTGAAATTGCGAATGCATTTTGCGAGGAACCATGCTTCGTTGTGAATAAGGGGTATTATGCCTTTAGAGGAGAAATTAGTATTGATGAGCTTGATTCAATATTAAATGTTTTGATAAAATATGCTAATGTAAATTTAATTATAAAAATTGTTAGAGCATTTTTACCATTAGCATCGAATGTTCCGGTTTTAGAGTCAATTTACGTTGCATTGGGACTTATGAAATATAAGAAGGTAGAGATTCCAGTAAAGATTGGTAAACAATATACGGCAGAATATATAAATCAGTGTAGTGAAATGCCATTTTATCAATCGGCTAGATTATCGCTTAAAAAAATTATGTCATTAACCCTACTTCCAAGGAAGGCTGCCTCAATGTATTTTTCATTATCAGATTTGTATAAATCTTTATGTGAGGCTGGTATTTTTGATTTTGGAATAATTGCGACACAATGCTTTAAGATTATTGAAATCACCTCTCATGAGATATTAAAGAATGTATTTTTAGGGCTTACTAATGAGGATATATATGAACTATTGCCTCAAAATTTAAAAGATAGCTACGTCAAAGAGAAGTTCAACACTGATTTTTTAGAAATTGGGAAAATTTATCATTTATTAAATGATTCAAAAAATGAAAAAAATATAATGTACGATTACATCATTAAGTATTTTAAAAATGAAGAAAATTTAGATGTATATTTATCATATATTACTCCTTCATATATTGCAAAATATCGTAATGCTCCAGCTCATGGAGAATATATTACTCAAGAGATAGCCGATGAGGCTGTTAAGATACTAAATGAATTTATTAATACAGCATTATATCGAATAAATCAAAATTAAGGTTGTAAAATAAGGCTATAAGATATATAATAAATCCAATATGTGAAGTACTTTATTTGTCAAATGGAAAACGAGGGTTATTTATGATTAATTATGTAGATGAAATAAACAAATTAAAAAAAGAAAAAAATGCTATTATTTTAGCTCATTATTACCAAAATGATGAGATACAGGATATTGCAGATTATTTAGGAGATTCCTTGGCACTTTCTAAAATAGCAATGACAACATCTGCAGATATAATTGTATTTTGTGGGGTTCATTTTATGGCGGAAACTGCTAAAATACTTAATCCAAATAAAAAGGTTTTACTACCAGTTATGAAGGCTGGATGTAAAATGGCAGATATGATTAATAAAGATTCATTACAAAAGTATAAGAATGAGCATCCTAATACAAAAATCATTACCTATGTGAATTCAACAGCTTCTGTTAAAGCGTTAAGTGATTGTGTTTGCACATCAACTAATGGTGTAAAGATTATAAAGCATTATTTGGATAATGAAAATGAAATATTATATTGTCCAGATCAAAATTTAGGTAAATATGCGATGAAATTGCTTGGTAAGGAATTTGAGGTTTGGGATGGATGTTGTCCTATTCACCATTTTTTACCTCAGGATAAGCTTATTGAGCTAAAAAAGAAGAATCCTGATGCTAAATTAATTGCACATCCAGAATGTAAGCTTGAAATATTAGAGCTTGCAGATTACATCGGCTCAACTAAACAATTAATCGAGTTTGTAAAAACTGATTCTGCAAGCACATATATAGTTCTTACAGAAAAAGGTGTTATTCATCAGATGGAAAAGGATAATCCTAATAAGAAATTTATTTTAGGAAGTAATTCTTTATCATGCGCTAATATGAAGCTCACTAAGCTTTCTGATGTTTATAATTGCTTAGCAAATGAAACTAATGAGATTATTCTTGATGATGATGTAAGTAAAAAGGCTTTGGTTGCCTTAAATAAAATGATGGAGTTATCTTAACTCTATTATTTTATGAATATTATTTTGAAAATCAAAGAAATTAGCGTTAAAAGATAAAAAAGGAGAATTTATGAAAATAGCAGTAGTAACCGATTCAGGTTCAGGTATTGAAAAAAGTGAGATAAAAAACTTATTTATTATCGGAATGCCGTTTACAATTAATGGTAAAGAGTATTTCGAAGGAGTTAATATTAGCAAAAGAGAATTTTTTGATATCATAGAAAATGATAAAAATGTCTCACTTTCAACTAGTCAGCCTTCACTTTATAATGTAACAAAGCTATGGGATAAGATATTAGAGGAATATGATGCAATTATTCATATAACTTTGTCATCTGCCCTAAGTGCTTCTTATACTCAAGCATCTAATTTAGCTAAAGAGGAATATGATGGAAAGGTATTTGTTCCAAATCCAAAAACAGTATCTGTTACGCAGGTAGGTTCTGTTGAGATGGCTCTTGCAATGATTGAGGAAGGATATGAGCCTAAGGAAATATGTGATCAAGTTGAAAAGGCTGGTGCAGAATCTAGTATTTATATTATGGTGGATACACTTGACTTTTTGAAAAAAGGTGGAAGAGTTACACCAAGTGCGGCGGCACTAGGTAATTTACTGAGAATTAAGCCTGTTCTTCAAATTCAAGGAGGAAAGCTTGACAGCTATAAAAAGGTTATGTCATCACATGTTGCAAAAAGGGTAATGATTAATGCGCTTGTTGATGATTTAGAAGGAAGATTTAAGGAATTACGTCAGAAGGGGTTAATGAAGCTTGCGATTGCTCACGCTGATGATTTAGAGGGGGCAATGGAAATTAAAGAAATGCTATTAAAAAAATTCCCTGATTTACAAATTGCTCACATAGATTATTTATCAAATCTTATAAGCTGTCATACTGGACCTAAAGCATTAGGAATTGGTTGTTATCGAGTTTTTAAAAAATAAAATATATTGTAAATAAAGAAAGCCTTATGTAATATATAGGAAAATATATAATTACTAGGGCTTTTTATGTTAAAATGTAATGTTTTTCTAGAAAAAGTTATTTAGTTATAGTATAATTAATTGGTATGTGATTGGAGACTGAATTATGATTAAAAAATTTCTATATCAAATGAATGAAAATAATAAAAGAGTAATTACAGGACTAGTTGAGGATGATAATGTATTAGAATATGATCCTAATTTTCAATATGAAATGGTTCTTGAGGATACATATATTCTTTCTTCAAATGAAAGAAAAATATCTAACTTTGGTAAGCAATATTATGCGGTTTCAAGTGATGGGACAATGAAATATCTTAATGTTAATGATTATTTACTTAAAGTTAAGGTAGGAATGACTGAAAATGCTGCATTTGCTAGTACGATGTCTGAAGATATGCTGATGGCTATTTTAGAAAACACGAATTATTTTGATTCGGAAATTGAAATAGAATATGTGGATTCTGGTTTATTTTTACGTCAAGACAAGAGCTTCAAGGATTACTTTGATGGCTGGTTCCGTCATGTTGATGATGATGTCTATGTAATGCTACTTCATATGAAGAAACCTTTTTATGTGGGTAAAGAGAAAGGGCAATATGTATTAGTCGAAGATTTTAAAAATGCATTTCGTGTTTCCAAAAAGGAATGTCGTAATTTGATTATCGCAAATGGCTATATTGATACTACAATGAGAAAGAAGGATGTTGCATTTTCTCATTACAACTGCTTCGAATCAAATGGCACATATGGCTTTGGTGGAGAGAATTCATTCTTATTATCATATAATGATGCCACATTAAGCATAAAACGCGATTTTGTACCAACTTGTAACTATAGATTAATAAATGATGAAAAGCGACAAGGAATATTAAGAGATGTATGTTATGCAATGAAAAAGGGAGTCTCTGGCACTAAGGCTGTTCTTAAGGTTAATAATCGATATGTTAAGGATTTAGGTAATGGAGATTATTATTTAACTGATAATGCAACAGAAGCTTCTTTAATTGATACAAAAGAAATTGATGTATTAAAAATGGCATTAAAGATGTTCTTGAATACTCCTCAGTATGAAACTCTTAATGGCATAAATTATTATTTATATTACAATGAAGGTGTATTTAAGCTATCTGAAAGTAAAGAGGATGGGCAAGCATCAATTTGTTCATCTTCAAATTATTGTAGATATAGTGAAGCACTTACTAATAATGATAAATATTATATTGCTAAATTGGATAATAAATATTTAGTGTATGAGGATTTAGGTAATATGTCATTTAAGGCTACATTTGAGGATAATTGTTTAAATGTTAAGCCTTTGAGTGAATCTATGATTAAAGCTTTAGGATATTTACTTAATAAAAAATTTAGTACATTAGAGTTTAAACCTATTGCATCATATGCAGAAATTCATAATTTAGAGTTTGCAGAAAAAGGCTTAAGCCCAATTGATGCTTATGTAAGCTTTATAGATGAGGCAAATAAGACCAATATTAGATTAAATCCGTACATGGATATTAAATCAATAAAAACAGAATCCGATAAGGGAGCACTTGAATATTTAACTAGATTCTATTTAAAAGCCGCACTTGATACAGAAGCGTTATTTACGATGATTCTAAAAAAAGAGGATATTAAAAGAGTTCTTGTAGTAGCGCCAACAACAGGAGCGGATTTAGTAGGTATTTCTTCATGCTTAGATACTTTAGACAAAGAAATAAATATTGATATTTTAGAAAATGTTAAGTGGGGCTATCATCCAAAAACCTTAATATCTAACAAATTACATATTAGTGCGGCATATAGATTACCTATTCAAGCACTTAATCTAGATACATTAAAGAATTATGATATGATATTCATTAGCCGAAGCTTTAAGGATGATGGAAATTTAATTACAATTTTAAAGGCTTTAAAGACACTAGAAAAGAAGACCTTAGTAGCCTTTACAGGATTAAGTGATATGTATGCAAATGATGAAATTGCAAGCCTAAAGCTAACTAAAAAATCAATTAAAACTAAACAAATGGATGCTAATACATATAGCTCAATTCTTGATAATGATACAAGCTTTGCCTCATTATTACGTGTTGGTGGAATGAAGGCTATAGATATTTTTAAAAAGTAAACATGAAATACAATTATAAAATAACAGAAAATAATTATCAAAAAAGTATATTGGATTTTATTTCCTATTATCGACTTGGTAATGAAAAAATTAAAAAAATTAAAGATGGTTTATATATTAATAATCTAAAAGCTAAAATTGATGATTTACTTAAGGTTGGAGATGTTTTGTCAATTGAGGATGATTCATCACTAGATATTCCTTTGTTGGATAAAAGGATTGACATTTTATACGAGGATGAGAATGTATTACTAGTGAATAAGCCTATAGGGATTGCTATTCATAGTGATGGGAATGAAAATGTAGGTAACACCTTAGCAAATATGGTTGCGAGCTACTATAAAAGGAAAAATTTAAATATGCCTGTAAGATATATTCATCGTCTTGATTACGATACTTCTGGTATTGTAATATTTGCTAAGGATATTTTAACGATGTCATATTTATCGTATTTGCTTGAAAATCATCAAATTAGACGCGATTATTTAGCGTTTGTTGAGGGCATATGTGATGATGAATTTAGGATAGAAGCGCCAATTGGAAGAAATAGGCATATAAATGGAAAGTATATAGTTTCAAATAGCGGAAAGCCTGCAATAACTAATGGTAAAATAGTTGAAAAATATAAGGGTAGATGCTTAGTTAGATTATCTTTGGAAACAGGAAGAACCCATCAAATTAGAGTACATATGGCATCTATTGGCCATCCACTTCTTGGAGATAAATTATATGGAGGCTCTTTAAAATTAATTAATCGTCAGGCTTTGCATTCGTACTATGTTGAATTTAATAATCCAATCACTAAAAAGCTAATTCAAATTTCTTGTCGTCTTCCAAATGATATGGCTAAATTAAAAAAATAATCTCGCTGCTGAGATTATTCTTTTTTTTCACCCTCAAGTGTACTTTCTTTCTTGTTAGGGATTAGCTTATCTAGAAGATTAGTTATTTGTTTGTTAAATATAAAGCATATAATTGATATTGCAGCTACAATACATCCTATGATAAATCCTGTACTTATATCGCCATCTATTATTGAGGAACCAAAGTATACTGATACAAATGTCATAGGAAGCCTAGCAACAACATTGATCCATATAAAGTCTCGTATTTTCACCTCTGTAAAGGGTACTATAAACGCGATTGGATCTTTAGGTAAAACAGGAATTAGAAGATATGAAAACATTAATACGCAACATCGTTTACGATCACGCAAAATTGTAAATTTTTTTGTAGATTCTGGGTCGATAAAATAGCCAATAAATGATTTCCCAAAGATTTTTACTAAGCATATTATTGCAAGTGCGCCTAAGGTTTGACCAACTATGGTAATAATAACTGCTACAAATGAATTATAAAGCATGCCGGTTAATATTACTACGGGTCCGGCAGGAATCACACATAAAATTGCCTGAACAATTTGGATAAATATTAACGCAATCCAGCTCCAGCTACCAAGCCTTGAAATGTGGCTCGCAACAGTATTTCTGAATGCTTCATCCTTTTGGATTTTAGCAAAAATCGGAAGAAGATATATCGTAAATCCTACTGCAGAAGCGAGTAGGAATACTATTATAATTATTTGGATGATTAGACGAATTCTTTTTTGTTTCTTTTGTTTTTCAATATCGTCCATTATGTCACCTCCAAACTAATTAGTATTATAATTTTAGCACTCAATATAGTTAAAGTCAACAAATGCAAATCACTTGACACATACGGTATGGGGGTATAAAATTACAATAAGGACGTGATAATATGCAAAAGAAGATTATAATAGATGGATTGTCTTGTCAAAAGTGTGCAAATAATATTAAAAATACTCTTTTAAAGCTTGATAAGGTAATAGATGTGGTTGTTTTTTTAGAGACTAATGAGGCAATTGTAGATATTAATGGTGAAATAGCAAATGACTTAATTATAGAAGCTATTGAGTATGATAATAAATATCATGTTAAGAGCATTGAGGATGGGACGTTTAAAATGGTACAAAGAGTAAGCGAGGATAAGATAAAGCTTATTAACCGAATGAAGAGATTAATAGGTCAAATGAATGGTATCTCAAAGATGATAGAGGATGATAGATATTGTGATGATATTTTAATTCAACTTTCAGCGGTAGATAAGGCGATCAAATCGCTTGCGAATACTATATTAGATGAGCATATTCATACCTGCCTCGTTAGAGATATTAAACAAGATAAATATGAAATATTAGACGAAATTACAAATCTTTTTAGGAGGTTTCAGTAATGAAGAAGAAATATAACATTAAAGGAATGACTTGTGCATCATGTCAATCTCATGTTACAAAAGCGGTTGAGGGGGTTAATGGGACGTCTTGTGTTAATGTTAATTTACTTAGAAATACTTTAGAAGTTGAAATCACTGATGAGACTGTTGAAAAAAACATAATTAGTGCAGTCGAAAAGGCGGGTTATGGTATAGAAGGAATTGGGGAAAAGGAGACTAAGAGTGAAAAAAATTATTCGTTTCTTAAATTAGTTTTTGCAATTGTTGATTTGTTATTAATAATGTATGTCTCAATGGGACATATGATGTGGGATTGGCCAATATTTAAGGCGTTTGATATGCATCAAAACCCGATGGGATTTTCATTAATCCAATTTATTTTAGTTTTACCTATTATCTTCATATATCGTGATTATTTTATAAATGGTTTTAAAGCTCTTAAAAATAAATCACCAAATATGGATACATTGATTGCAATAGGTGCGTCTTTGGCAATTATATATGGAGTATATTGCTTGTTTATGATAAGCCTTGGTTATGAAGAATATCACATGTATTTATATTTTGAGGCTGCAGGAATGATTTTAACTCTTGTTAGTCTTGGTAAGTATTTAGAAGGACTTTCGAAGAAAAAAACAACCGCATCGATTGAACGACTTGTTAATATGGCACCAACTGAGGCTTTGGTAATTAGAGATGGGGAAGAATTATTACTTAAGGCAAATGAAGTTTTAGTAGGTGACATTGTTATTGTTAAAGCTGGTATGAGGGTCGCTGTTGATGGAGTTGTAGTTGGTGGTAAAGGATCGGTAGATGAGTCCAATATTACTGGTGAGTCAATGCCTGCATATAAGGAAGAGGGAAAGACGGTGTATTCATCAACTATATTAACATCTGGTTACCTAAAAGTGAAAGCTTCTCGTGTTGGAGATGATACATCTATTGCTAATATAATTAAACTAGTAGAAGAGGCTTCTAGTTCTAAAGCACCGATTTCGAAATTAGCGGATAAAATATCAGGAATATTTGTACCAATTATTTTACTTGTTGGACTAATAACATTTGTGGTAAATGTTATTGTAAGTAATAATTTTGAGCTTGCACTTAATTTTGGAATTACAGTTATTGTAATAGCTTGTCCATGTGCCCTTGGTCTTGCAACTCCTGTTTCGATAATGGTAGGTACAGGAAAGGGTGCAGAAAATGGTCTTTTAATTAAAAATGCCGAGATACTTGAAAATGCTCATAATATTAAAACTGTAGTATTTGACAAGACTGGTACAATAACTTTTGGGCATCCAAATGTTGTATTTTTTGAAAAATATATAAATGAGGATGTTTTAGGCGCAGTTTATTCGATTGAAAGCATGTCGGAGCATCCCCTTGCAAAGGCTATTATTGACTATGGAAAGCTAAATGGTGCAAAGGATTATGAGGTTTCTAATTTTAAGGCTACACTTGGTGTTGGAATTGAAGGGGTTATTGAAAGCGACAGATATTTCATTGGAAATCTAAAGGCTTTAGATTCTAAAAATGCTAAATTTAAAGAAATAGAGAATAAAATAAATAATTTATCGATGAAGGGGCAAACTCCTTTAGTTATTTTAAAAAATAGTGAAGTTGTTGGCATTATTTCCTTAAAAGATGAGATAAAGC
>CAMEKY010000013.1 GCA_945921565.1 uncultured Clostridium sp.
TAGTTACTCAACAACCAATGGGTGGTAAGGCTCAAAATGGTGGTCAACGTTTTGGAGAAATGGAAGTTTGGGCACTAGAAGCTTATGGTGCTGCTCATACATTACAAGAAATGCTAACGGTTAAATCAGATGACCTTGTTGGTCGTAATAAGGTATTCCATGCTATCGTTGATGGACGTCCTATTCCAGAAGCAAGTATTCCAGAATCATTCAGAGTACTTGGTCGTGAGCTTCAAGCTCTAGGTCTTCATGTTGAATTAATATCTGAAGATGGAACAAATGAAATAAATAAATCTATAGTTGATGAAAATGATGATGACTTCATTTCAAAATTTGGTATGTAAGGAGGAGTTAATATATGAGTAATAAATATAAATATATGCGTATTAGACTTGCATCTCCAGAGGAAATCCTTTCATGGAGCCATGGAGAGGTAAAGACTCATGAAACAATTAACTATCGTACATTAAAACCAGAACCTGGTGGTCTTTTCTGTGAAAGAATTTTCGGACCTACTAAGGATTATCAATGTGCTTGTGGAAAACAAAAACGCAATGATGTTAAAGGTAAAGTTTGTGAAAAATGTGGAGTAGAAATTACTTCATCAAAGGTACGTCGTGAGCGTATGGGACATATTAAACTTGCGAGCCCAGTCGTTCATACCTGGTTTTTAAGAAACAGCCCTTCTAGACTTGCAATTTTATTAGATGTTAAGGCTAAGGAGCTTGAAGAAGTCGTATATTTAGCTTCTTACTTCGTTATTAACCCTGGTCAAGTACCAGGATTAAGAGAAAAGCAAGTTCTATCTGAGGGTGAATATGTAGAATACTGCGAAAAATATCCAAAGCAATTTGAAGCTTTGAGTGGTGCTGAGGCAGTTAAAAAGCTATTACAAAAAATCGATCTTGCCAAAGAGGTCGCTGATCTTCGTAAAAAATTAAAAGAAGATAACACTAAGCAAAAGCGTGATCGTGATATTAAACGTCTTGAGGTTATTGAATCATTCAATAATTCTGATAATAAGCCTGAATGGATGATACTTGATGTACTTCCAGTTATTCCACCTGACCTACGTCCAATGGTACAACTTGATGGTGGTAGATTTGCGACTACAGATTTAAATGATTTATATCGTCGTATTTTAAACCGTAATAACCGTTTAAAAAGACAATATGAGCAAAATGCTCCTCATTTAATTGTTAAGAATGAAAAGCGTATGCTTCAAGAAGCAGTTGATGCTTTAATTGATAACTCTAAGCGTGGTAAGAAAGCAGCTGTTGAGAAAAATCATCATCTTAAGAGCTTATCTGACTTACTTCGTGGTAAGCAAGGACGCTTCCGTCAAAACTTGCTTGGAAAGCGTGTTGATTATTCAGGACGTTCAGTTATCGTTGTTGGTCCAAATTTAAAGATGTATCAATGCGGTCTTCCTAAGGAAATGGCATTGACATTATTTAAGCCTTTCGTTATTCGTCAGTTAACTGAAAAGGGTTATGCTATTGGAGCTGCTAAGCGTTTATGCGAGCGTCAAGATGACGTTGTATGGCCAATTCTTGAAAGTGTAATTCGCGAGCATCCAATTCTACTTAACCGTGCGCCAACTCTACACAGACTTGGTATTCAAGCATTCGAGCCTATCTTAATTGAAGGAAAAGCTATCCGTCTTCACCCACTAGTATGTACAGCATTCAATGCTGACTTCGATGGTGACCAAATGGCAGTTCACGTTCCTTTATCTCAAGAAGCTCAAGCTGAAGCTAGACTATTAATGATAGCTTCAAATAATATCCTTAACCCTAAGGATGGTAAGCCAGTTGTTACTCCATCACAGGATATGATTTTAGGAAACTATTATCTATCACTTGAACGTGCTGGAGAAAAGAATGAAGGTCACTTCTATCGTGATTTTGAAGAAGCTTATATTGCTTATAAGAACAATGAGATTACTCTTCATACACGTGTATTCGTCGATCCAAAATCATACCCTGCTCAAAAATTTGCAGGTAAGGATCTAACTGGTAAATATCTATTAACTACAGTAGGTAAAATGATTTTTAATACAATTTTACCTGACGAGTTCCCATATATTAACGAACCTACAAAGTATAACTTACAAAACGAGATACCTGATTGTTATTTCTTAGATGTTAAGAAAAATACAGTTGAGGAAATGCTTGCACGTCCTGAAACTGCTCCTTTTATTAAGAAAACATTATCTATGATTATTGCGGAAGTATTCGATCGTTTCAAAACAACTGAAACATCAATTATGCTTGACCGTCTAAAGGATCAAGGATTTAAGTATTCAACAATCTCTGGTATTTCAATATCTATTGCAGATATTGAGGTATATGATCGTAAGGATGAAGAAATTAAGGCTGCAGAAGCTAAGGTTGACCAAATTCATGAAATGTGCGACATGGGTCTTTTAACTGAAAAAGAACGTTATCAAAAGGTATGTTCTGTTTGGAGTAAGACTCGTGATAACATTGAATCAGGACTTTGGGAAAATCTAAAAGTCAAGAAGGATAACCCAATCTTCATGATGGCTGATTCTGGATCACGTGGATCTAAGTCTAACTTTGCTCAGCTTGCTGGTATGCGTGGACTAATGGCTAACACAAATGGTCAAGCAATCGAGGTTCCAGTTAAAGCTAACTTCTTCCAAGGATTAAATGTATCAGAATTCTTTATTTCATCACATGGTTCTCGTAAGGGTTCTACCGATACTGCGTTAAAAACAGCAGAATCAGGATATTTAACTCGTCGTCTTGTCGACGTATCACAAGATATCATCGTTACATGTGAGGATTGTGGTACTGAAAAGGGCTTCAAGATGGAGGATATTGTTTCTGAAGAGGGCAAGGTTGTATTACCACTTTATGAACGTTTAATTGGTAGATATCTTGCAAAGGATATTATTGACGAAAATACAGGTGAAGTTATTGCTCATCGTAATGAATTTATCGATGAAGCACTTGGTGCTAAGATTGCTGAGGCTGGAATTAAGACAGCATTCGTACGTACAAACCTAACATGTAATGCTAAGACTGGTGTTTGTATGAAGTGTTACGGTCGTAACCTTGCTACAAATGAAATCGTTGAGGTTGGAGAAGCGGTTGGTACAATTGCAGCTCAATCAATTGGTGAACCAGGTACACAGTTAACCATGAGGACATTCCACAATGGTGGAGTTGCCTCTGGTGGAGATATTACACAAGGTCTTCCTCGTGTTCAAGAATTATTCGAGGCTCGTAAGCCAAAGGGTAAAGCTACTTTAAGTGAAATCAACGGTGTTGTTAAGGATATTCAAAAAACAAAGGCTGGAGTTGTAATTTCAATTATTGATGATACAGACCCAGAGGATGAGTCAAAGATTAAGAATTATACTGTTGAAGCCACAGCAGAACTTATCGTTAAGAAGGGTGATCATGTAAGTCGTGGTCAAAAGCTAATGAAGGGTTCTATTCATCCAAAAGAATTGTTACGTATTACAGATGCATATACTACTCAAAAGTACATTATTGAGGAAGTTCAAAAGGTTTACCGTTCTCAAGGTGTTGAGATTGCGGATAAGCATATTGAAATAATTGTTCATCAAATGATGCGTAAGCTATCAGTTGTTCAAGAAGGAAGTACACATTTACTTCCAAGCCTTGAAGTATCTGTAAATGAATTTAGAGAGGCTTGTAAAGAAGCTATCTCTAAGAATGGTTCATTACCAATTGCTAAGCCATTGATTTTAGGTATTACTAAGGCCGCTTTAGGATGCGATTCATTCTTATCTGCATGTTCATTCCAAGAGACTACACGTATCTTAACTGATGCTGCAATTAAGGGTAAGAAGGATAACCTATTAGGATTAAAGGAAAATGTAATCATTGGTGGATTAATTCCTGCTGGTACTGGTATTTTAAGAGAAAAATCATTCGAATGTGAACATCGTCCTGAAGAGCCAGAAGAGGAGCTTGAGGAGACTGATGAACTTCAACTTGGTGCAGATAATGCTGATTTAGAGGATGATTTAGTTGATTCTGAAAATGAAGTATTTGATGAGGCTGAATCAGAAGATTTATTAGAATCTGATGAAATCGAAAATATTTAACATTTATTTGTTTTGGTATGATCTAACATAGGTCATACCTTTTTCGTATACATTGAGTAAAATATACTTTTTTCTTTTATTTTTGTTTTTATTAATCTATAATGAAGAAAAGGGGCTGGTTTTATGTTTGAAAAAGAAATGGAATATGTAGTAAACTTTCTTCATGAAAACAAAGGAAATGATTCAAGGCGAAAAGCAGAGACGTTTAGAAAACGGGATACCCACATGCAAAGAGTATTAAAATGGGCTTCTAAGATTGTAAATGCATTAGAGGAAAGTGAAAAACTAAATATTGATACGACATCTTTATACTTAGCTTGTTTATTTCATGATATCGGCTATGGCTTTGAAACCTATAAAAATTCTCATCCCTTACAAAGTGGAAAAATATGGAAAGAGTATGCAAAAGATAAATATGATTTGAATACAATTGAATATGTATATTTTTTAATTACTAGACACTCTAACAAAGAACTGTTTGAGGATAATAGTACACCAATCGAACTTGTTATTTTAATGGAAGCAGATTGGCTTGATGAGGAAGGGATAATGTCAATATGCTGGGATTTAATGGTTGAAGGGCAAAATAATCCTCAAAGCTACGAAGAAGCTTTGAAGAGAATAAAAAAGTATTCTGCTCATATTCTTTTAGGTTGTCCAATGGTCACAAATCCTGCTAAGTGCTTTTGGAAGCATAAACAACAAGTGGTAAAAAACTTTATTGATGAATTAGAATCAGATTTGAATAGATAATATTTAAAACGAGCGGTTTCATACGAATTTTATTTTAGAAAACGCTTTTATTTTGCTTAAATAATGATTTAAAAGCGAAAAATGGTAAAAATTGCAATAAAATTCGGAAAAAGTATTGTATTTATGTATTTAAAGCGTTATAATGTACGCAATTCAAGATTATGTTAGTTTTGAATTAGTGGGATATATAGAGGTGGAATATAATGAAAAAGAAATTATTAGTTTTAAGTACCCTTGCTCTATTGGGTATTTCATCTGCATGTTTAACTTCCTGTAATGAAATAGAAGTACCTGGAAGTTTAACAACAAGTGCACCAACAACAATTGCACCAACAACGGTAGCACCAACTACAACAGTGGCACCAACAACGGTAGCGCCAACTACAACAGTAGCACCAACAACAGTGGCACCAACAACGGTAGCACCAACTACAGTTGCGCCTACTACAGCAGCGCCAACTACAACAGTAGAAAAGCAGTTAAGCTCAATCGCTGTATCAGGTGGAAAGACTGATTTCACAGTTGGAGATGAATTTAGCGTAGGGTCTCTTGTTGTAACCGCAACATATAGTGACAATAGTACTGAAGATGTAACTTTAAAGGCTTCTGTTGATAGCTCAGCTGTAACTTTAACAGCTGCAGGTACATATACAGTAACTGTAACATATGAAGGTCAAACTGCTACATATGATGTCGCAGTAGTTGAAGCACCAGCTAAGTTATACAATTCAATTGATGATGCATTAGATGCTGCATTTGACGGTGAGGAGTTTGTAGCTTCTGGAAACTTGGTAGAATCAATTTCTGGTGGATATAGCTATTCAACTACTTATGATTATGTGTACGGAGTTGATTATGTAAAATTTATTCAATCTGATTCTGCTAAATATTTCGTACCTACAACGAACGCAGATGGTTTAGATATTGCTATTGCTGTAATTGCGCCTGAATCTGGTGATCCATATAAGGATTCTTATGAGCATGAATTTGAATCTACAAAAGGCTTTGAATATACTAAGCCACTTGGTGGATATGAAAATGTTTATGGTGCAGCAGAGCTTATTGAATCTCTTTATAATTTAAAAGGTAATGCTTATGCTAGTAAATTTGTAGAGTCAATTGGTGAATGCTCACATCTTGAAAACGAGCAAGGATATATGTTTAGCTTCAACTATATTTCTGAAAATTATGGAAGCTATAAGTTCTGTCGTGTTACAGTAGAATTTACATTAACAAAAGAGGATGCAATCTCAAAGGTATATATTAATGTTGAAGAATTTGGCAATAGTGCATATTATAGTGATTTAGAAGCTATTCCTGCAGAATCTGGAATTACAGTTACTAAGAAAACAGATCTAGATGGATTGGATTCTTATGAATTAGAAATAGCAGAAACAGCTACTTCTGAATATCAAAAGACATATACAGTTGCGCAAGAGGTAGGAGAAAAAGCTGCAGCCTCTGAGGTTCCTTTTGATTTAGAAAAAGCATTCTATACATCATTTAATTTAAAACTAGATGGACAAGTTCTCAAGGATGGAGAAACTTTAAATTTTGATATTGATAATGGATCTGATCCAGATGTTGTAAATGGTCCTAATAAGAGAATTTAAGCTGATTTGACTATTGAAGATATTTTACCAGAATCAAGTGTATATTTTGATAGTATCGATATGGTTTTAACAGGTACAACTAATACTGGATACGTTCTTCAAGGCGGTTGGTCTGATTATTCATATGCATCATGCTCATTCTGGGGCGGTGAAGGTTCTCTTGTTATTAAGTATGCAGGTACTTATACACTAACAGTTACATCTACAAATTGTAAATATACATATACATTTGTTGTTAGTGAGCAGGCTCCAGCAACTATTGGATCTGAAATTTTTGATGGTACAGGTTCTGGATTTGTTACAGCAGATTCATATGATATGTTTGTATCTAACACTCTATATATCAAAGCTAACATTGGCGAAAAATTCACACAAACATATGCAGCAGCATTAGCTGAAGGTACAGAAAATGCAACTTTAGTTGAAGCTACAGCTGCTGGAGAAGCTTGCTATAAGTTTAACGCTACACAACCAGGTACATATAAGGTTGTATTAATTGGTGCAATACCTGATTGTGAAGGTGGAGTCGCTGCTACTAAAGAAGTAACTATTGTTGTAAAAGAAATTCCAGATGTTTCAAATATTTTATCAGGAGATAAGCAAACTACAATTAATGGTACAAAGTATAGTGTAGTATTTACAAAAGAGGCTGAAACTGATTTAAGTGGTACTGTAACAATTACTAATACTGCAGATTCTAAGTCAGAAGTTATTTCATTTGCATATGATGCAACTGAAAATGCAATTACTTGCAACCATGTAAGTGGAGATGAACTTGGATATAGTTTAGTATTATCTTCTAAGTATGCTCTTCAATTAGTTGATGGAAATGACAACAAATATGAAGTTGTTGAATCAACACCTGATTCAGGAGAAACTGTTAGATTAGATGGTAAGTATACAGCCCCAATTATGAATGGAATGTTTAAATATGTAGCTGAATTTACAGCAACAACAGATACAACAGGAACATTAGTTGCGAAAATGGAAGGAAACAGTGAAAAAACAGGAACATATGCATATGTGATTAATGCAGATGGAACAGTTACACTAGAGCTTACAGACGGAACAAATGTAGTAGGAAACTATCCATTGAGCTATGTAGATGGAGTATTAAAAGTAACTGCATTCGGAAAAGAAGTTGAATTTACAAAAGAAGAAACTCCAGTAACAGTAGTTAGATTAGATGGTAAGTATACAGCCCCAATTATGAATGGAATGTTTAAATATGTAGCTGAATTTACAGCAACAACAGATACAACAGGAACATTAGTTGCGAAAATGGAAGGAAACAGTGAAAAAACAGGAACATATGCATATGTGATTAATGCAGATGGAACAGTTACACTAGAGCTTACAGACGGAACAAATGTAGTAGGAAACTATCCATTGAGCTATGTAGATGGAGTATTAAAAGTAACTGCATTCGGCAAAGATGTTGAATTTACAAAAGAAGAAACTCCAGTAACAGTACATGAAAACTTCCTAGGTACATGGACATCAAACTTTGGAAGCATAACATTTGAGGCAGATAAAACAACAAACTTATACATTGACGGATTTTCTTATAATGTAGTATCATGTGATGCAACAACTCTTGTACTTGCAGATACTACAGATCCAAGCTATAAATTAACATATACATATGATGCAACAGCAAATACTATTTCAGATGGTAATGGTGTTGTATATACAAAAGAAGTAAGTAGTGTAACAATTCATGAAAACTTCTTAGGCACATGGACATCAAACTTTGGAAGTGTAACATTTGAAGCAAGTGTTGTAGAAAATCTATACATTGATGGATTTTCTTATAATGTAGTATCATGTGATGCAACAACTCTTGTACTTGCAGATACTACAGATCCAGGTTATAAATTAACATATACATATGATGCCTCAACAAATACTATTTCAGATATGAATAACACTGTATATGAAAAGCAAAGCGGATCTACAGATACACCATCTGTTGAAATTCATAAAAACTTCATTGGTACATGGTTATCTAGTTTTGGAGACAAAATCATTGTTGAAGAAGGCAAGTTAACTGTTGTGGCTGAAGGTACAACGTTAGAAGTGTATGGATGTGATGAGAGCACACTTATCCTTACTAACGGATATTATACATACTACTATACATATAATGCCTCAACAAATACTATTTCAGATAGGAATGGCACTGTATATGAAAAGCAAAGCGGATCTATAGATACACCATCTATTGAAATTCACGAAAACTTCTTAGGAACATGGACAAATGATTTTGGTGAGACATTTGTGATTTCAGAAAGTAGTGTAACATTTGAAGGTGATGCATTAGAAATGGTATCATGTGACGAAACAACATTAGTTGTAAAAGATTTCATGGGTGAAATGACATTAGCATATAATGCAGATGGAACAATTACAGGACCAAATGAAGCTATATTTACAAAGCAAGGTGGTTCTTCTGAAGATACACCATCTGTTGAAATTCATGAAAACTTCATTGGAACATGGACTTGTGACAATGGAAGTATAAAAATTGCAGCTGATACTACAGAAATTCAATTAGGAAGAAATACATTAACAATAGTAAATTGTGATGAAACATTGTTAGTTTGTGCAGTGAATGGAGATACATCAAACAGATTTTCATTCTTATATACTGCAGCTACAAATCAACTTACTGATTCAGATGGAAACCAATATACAAAAGGTGAAGACTCAAGTAGTGAATCTGTCAGCTTTTCTGGTAAATATACAGCATCATTCCCATTTATGGGCTCAAATATGACTTTTGAAGCAACATTTGAGGGAAATAATGTTACAGTGTGTATTCCTGAAAGCAGTTCAAAGAGTGGAAATTATTCATATGAGGTTGGCTCTGACGGAACTATTACTTTAACATTTATAGAAGGAACTGATACTGCTGGAAAGCATAAGTTATTTATTTAGGATGATAAGTTATGTTTGAATGTGTTTGGTAATGGTACAATAGTTGAATTTAAAAAAGAAAGTGGTTCTTCTGAGGAAACACCAGCAGTAGAAATCAATGCAAACTTTATTGGAACATGGACATCAAGCTTTGGAGATGTAATTATTGTAGAAGAGGGTAATTCAACTGTTGTAGCTGAAGGAGAAAACTTAAATGTATATGGTTGTGATGAAACTACACTTATTTTAACAGATGGGTATTATATATATATGTATACATATGACGCTTCTGCAGGAACTATTACTGATAGAAACGGTACAGTTTATACTAAATCTTCAAGCGAAGGAGCTTTTTCTGGTAAATATACAGCACAATTCAAATTTGCTAGTATGAATATGACTTTTGAAGCAACATTTGATGGAAATAATGTTACAATATGCATTCCTGAAATCAGCTCAAAGAGTGGATATTATTCATATGAGGTAGGTTCTGACGGAACTATTACTTTAACATTAATAGAAGGAACAGATACTGCTGGAAAGCATAAGATAGAACTTCAAGACGGAAAACTATACCTAAATGTATTCGGAAATGGAACTTTAGTTGAATTAACAAAGTAAAATTACTAACGAAATAAAATTAATGATCAAAATATAATTATATTTCATAAATAACATAAAGGGCCGAGAAATCGGTCTTTTATGCTTAAGTTAATTTTATAAAGATAAATGAAATAAAAATTGGAAAAAATAACTAAAATCGTTAAAAAATGCTATTTTATTGACATTTTTTGGCATTTATTATAAGATAACTTATGTATGTTTACAAAAGATTAGCAATAAACCAAGTAAGGAGGTTTTGCTATGAGCGAGAGCTTTAAGAAGCTTAAAAAGCAAATTTATAGAGAACACCTGATAAAAACGATTATTCTCGGAGTTGCGATAGGATTATCGGTATTCGGAGTTCTTTTTTTGTTGAATAAAAGAGAAAAAATTGACTTTAAAATATGGCAGATAATTTTAATCTCTCTAGGTTCACTTTTATTAACTAGTGGTTTATATTTTTTTGTAAGAAAGCCATCAAATAAAAAAATTGCAAAACGTTTGGACAAAACATTTAGTTTAAATGAAAAAGTCCAAACAATGCTTGATTTTAAAGACGAACAAGAAAATGAAATTGTTCTTCTTCAAAGAAAAGATACAGATAACTTGTTAAAATCAATCAAACCAAGTAATTTAAGATTTAGCTTTAATATCATAATACTAATATTATTATTTATAGGAATAGGATTAACAATTACATCTGTATCAGTACCAGGTATTGTTCATAATTCCAATCCACCAGTAGATCCTCCAATTGAGGTTGCAGAAACGGATATTGATAAGATAAAAAAGCTTATTAAGCATGTTGAAGCGTCAAAGATATATGATGATATGAAGGTTGCATATATTGGTGAACTAAATTTATTGATTACAGAACTTCAATCAGATGGATTAACAAATGATATGCTAGATACATATGTAAATGCGACTATAAATAATGTTTTATATTATATGACAAATAAGAATATTAATCTTAATTATGGTAAATACATATATGATGTTGATGAAGTATTCTATACTCCTAGGTTAGATGTTGTATCACTAGATCCAGCAAGAATCGGTATTTGGAAATGTGAATCAGATACAAAGAAGGAAATAAAAATAACAAGTGATAAGATTACCTATCTTGGTACAGCTTATGAAGCTGATATCGATAATATAACGAGTACAGAAATTGTAGGTAAGTTGAATGATGAAACAATAACCTTAACGTTAAATAAAGATACTGAATCCAAACTATATGGAAAACTAATCGATGAAGAAGGTACAGTATATACAAAATACGAAGATTTCTATCGGATTAGAGCCTTAGGTGAAGGTATATATAATTACTCTATTAGTGATATTGAACAAGTTATTAAAAACATTAATGATGAATTTACAAGTAAAAAATCAGGTTCAACCTTCTTATTGATGGATAAGCTTGACTTAGATATAGCTGTATATGACAAAATGCTAGAAGAAAAAGAGCCAAAAGAAGGTACGAAAGCTGATGATATATATAATGCTTTTGTAAAATTAAAAACTGAACTCGACAAAGCGTCTATAGCCTCAGATAAGGATAAGTTAGGAATAATAACTAATGCATACAATGCTTTATATGTGGATTTATCAGCAGTTCTTCCAGATATGCTAGCTAATAGAAATGAAGCTTGGTATATCGAAGATACTTTAAGAGACATTTTTGGATTAGGCCCTGCAATTAGAGAAAAGGATTTAAGTCATGGTGGTGGAAACACTGGAGACGCAGAAGGCGAAGGAAAAGAAGATTTTGGTAGTGGAGGACTGGGCGACGGAGAATATAAATTTGCCGCCAAAGATTTCTTCTTTGATTATGACACAGGAAAATGGATGGCATATGGAGTATTCTACTATGATTACTATGCAGTTATTGATTCATTAATTCAAGATGGTACATTGTCTGAGGAAATGGCTCAATACGTGAAAGATTACTTTAATAAATTATTAAATGGCTTAGACCAAGATAACGAATAAAAAATAGGAGATTATTATGGAAAATATTGAACAAGTAAAAAAATTTAGTGAAACAATTGATAAAATTAGAAATGAAATTAAAAAAGATGTTGTAGGACAAGAAGATATTGTAGATAATGTTTTAATTGCAATTATTTCTGGAGGAAACGTTCTTCTTGAAGGTATTCCAGGAGTTGGAAAAACACGTTTAGTACGTACCTTAAGTAAGGTTATGGAGCTTCCATTCTCAAGAATCCAATTTACACCAGATTTAATGCCATCAGACGTTACAGGTACAAACGTAATTGAAAAAGATGCTAACGGTAATATGAAAATGGTTTTCCAAAAAGGCCCTATTTTTGCTAATCTAGTATTAGCCGATGAAATTAACCGTGCTACGCCTAAAACTCAATCAGCAATGCTTGAGGTAATGCAAGAGCATAAGGTTACTGTGGCTAATGAAACCTATAAAATGGCAGAGCCATTCTTTGTTCTAGCGACTCAAAACCCAATTGAACAAGATGGAACATATCCATTACCTGAAGCTCAAATGGACCGTTTTATGTTCAAATTATTGATGGATTTCCCAACAATTGATGAGCTTAAGGACATTGTTAATATGACTCAAGTGACACTAGAGGAAACTGCAACTAGTGTTGTAACAGGTGAAGATATTTTAAATATGCGTGAGTTATCAAAGAGTGTACCAGTTATTGATGATGTATTAACATACGCAATGACTTTAGTTGCTAATACTCATCCAGAGCTTGGAAAGAGTGAAGTAGCTAAGAAATACTTAAAGAATGGTGCTTCTCCTCGTGCCGCACAAGCTTTAATTACAACTGCAAAGGTTAGAGCATTAATCCATGGAAATTATAATGTATCTATTGAAGATATTAATGCTTTAGCATATCCTGTATTAAGACATCGTATTAAAGTTAATTATACTGCAATCAATGAACATTTATCAGTTGATGATGTAATTGGTTTATTACTTAAAGAAACAAAAAAGGCGCTTAAGTAATATATGGCTAGTTATGCAATTAATGAAAATTTTTTGCAGCAACTTGAGACTCTTGAATTAATTTTGAAAAATAATGTTGCCGGATTGTTTGGTGGAAACCATCAAAGTAAAAAATTTGGTTCATCATGCGAATTCGCTGATCATAGAGAATACATGGCTGGCGACGATATTACAAAAATTAATTGGAATTTATATGCTAGAACAGAAAACTTATATCTAAAGCAGTATTTAGATGAAAGAAGATTGAAAACTAAAATCTATTTAGATGCTTCCTTATCAATGGATTTTAACAAGTCAAACAAAGCTGTTTTAGCTTTGCAAATTGCTGCGGCTTTTGCGTATTTATCAATTGTATTGATGGACAAGGCGTCTATCTATATTATTAAAGATAATATGTGCTATGAAGTAATTCACGAAATGGCTAACAAGGATAGCTTTTACACGGATATTATGAAACTAAATACAATAGAATTTAGTGGTGACTTTAAGTTTAGTGAAGCTATTATGAAGGAAGATGTTGGCTATGGCGATGGATTATCTATCATTATTTCGGATTTTTTAACTGAAAATGATTATCAAGTAGGTCTTGATTGCTTAGTTGATAAAAAAAGAGATGTTTTATGTGTTCAATTATTATCAAAAGAAGAAGTAAAGCCAACGATTCGAGGTAAGATTCATTACTTTGATTCAGAGTTAAGTTCTTCAGATTATCGTAAAAACGTTAATAAAGATGTCTATAAAGCATATTTAGAAGCTGTAAATTATGTAAAGAATAATTTAAAGAATCTTTGTGCATCACGTGGTGCAAATTATGTATTTATGCAAGATGACAAAAATATAAAAGATACATTTATCAATATGTTTATTGAAGAGGGGGTATTGAAATGAGTTTTGCTTATCCTCTTGGATTACTTGGACTTATCGGTATTCCAATCTTAATTATTATATATATCATTAAAAATAAATATACTGAGCAAACAATTGCCAGTACATATTTATGGAATTTAAGTGAGAGATTTTTAAAGAATCGCAAGCCTATTTCAAAGCTTAAGGGTTTAATTAGCTTGATATTACAATGCTTAGCAGTTGCAGTTATTTCTTTTTTAATCGCAAGGCCTGTTATTCATATTTCTAATTTTGCTAATGAATACTGTTTTATTTTAGATGGCTCTGCGTCAATGCTTAAGGAAAACAATGGTACAAGTCGCTTTGATGATGCTAAATTAAAAATTAAAAATCAAATCAACAGTTCTAAAGATGGCAGTATATACAATTTAATATTTGTGGGTAATGATACACAAGTTATATTTGAGGATTATACTGATAAAACCAAAGCGTTAGATATGTTATCAAAGGTTAATAGCTCATATGTGGCTAATAATTGTGCAGATTCATTATCATATGCTCAAAATTATTTCAATGATAATCCATCAATTAAAACATATTTATATACTGATAAGAATTATAATACTAGTAATATAGAGTTAGTTAATGTTTCAGATGGAGAAGAAAACTATGCTCTTTTTGATGCTGACTATACTTTGATTCCAGCATCATATGATGCAGATGGCAACGTTTTATCTGTAGCTTCTTTAAATATTGATGGAAATTTAATATCTTATGAAAGTGATAAGATTTTATCATTAGATTTGTATATTGATGGAAGTCTTGTTGAAACTAAGAATTATGATTGTAAAAAAGGTGTAATCACTCCATATTCGTTCACGTTATACAGAAGTAAATTTTCAAATTTCGAAGTAAAGATTACAAATCAAGATAGTTTACTGTTAGATAATAATATTAAAGTATTTAACCTTGTAGCTGAACATAATTATAAAGCTTTAGTTGTAAGTGAAAATCCTTTTTATTTACTCGCTGTACTTGAGTCTTATGGTGTCAATCAGATTGAGCATATTGAGCCAAATGATTTTAAAGATCAAAAAGGATATGGCTTATATATATTTGATTCATGTACACCAGAGATTCTTCCACAAGACGGAACAATTTGGTTTTTTAACCAAAAGGAAAGTATATCTGGTACTTTGTTTACGGTTAAAGACGAAGTTGAGGTTACTGATGGTGCACTTCTTGAACTTGCAAATGTGTATGGAGACGATAAAAAGCTTATTGCTGGTTTAGTAGATTTACCACTATATGTAAGATCTTATGTTTCATACGGAATAAACAAAAAATTTACAACATTGTATTCATGTCAAGGGAACCCTGTTGTATTTAGTGGAAATACAGTACATGGAAATCGTGAAATTGTTTTCGGCTTTGATTTGCATAATTCAAACTTACCACTTTCTTATAATTTCTTAGTATTATTTAGGAATTTATTAGATTATTCATTCCCAAGTGTAATTGAAGATTCTAATTACATATGTGGTGATGAGATTACAATTAATGTTCTTGCTCAAGCAAAATCTATGCGTCTTGAGACACCTAGTGGTAAGGCTACATATTTAGATACATCATCAAGCACGGTTAGATATGTAGTAAATGAAGTTGGAACTTATACACTTACAATTACATTACAATCTAATGAAACTATGACACTTAATTTCTATTCTATTTTCCCACAAGATGAAAATGTTATAGAATCAGAACTTTATATATCTTTAGTAGGCGAAGCTTCAGATGAAAAAATCGAAGGAACTTATGATCCAATGACAATTTTATTTGTTCTTTTAGGTTTATTATTTATCGCAGATTGGATGGTGTATTGTTATGAGCAACATCAGCTTTTCTAATCCATACCTTTTAATCGTAGGTGTTGTTTTTATTGCACTTGTTTGTATTCCGTTCTTTGTTTCTGTGAAGAAGAGTGGATATAATTTTCATAATATTACATCTCTTATATGTCATACTTTAATTGCAATATTTGCAACTTTGGCACTTGCTCAAATGACATTAAAGACTGTACAAACTAAAACTACTGTCTATGTTTTAGCGGATGTTTCTTATTCATCACACCAAAATTTAGATACAATCGATGATTACATCAATGATTTAAGTAAAAATCTACCTAAAAATTCAGAAATAGGTATTATTTGCTATGGAAAAGATTTTGAAGTGCTAGTAGAACCAGGGGATGATTTAAGAAGTGTTAAGAATTCACATGTAGATGATAGTGCTACGATTATCAAACCAGCTTTGGAATATGCTTCAAGTGCATTTTCTGATGATGTAATAAAAAGAATTGTGATTATTTCTGATGGTAATGAAACAAATGATGAATCCATTTCAGGTCTTGTTAATGACTATGAATCAAGGGGTATTCATATTGATTCTATATTCTTAGACAACAATATTGATCCTGAAATAAGCGAGGTTCAAATTTCTGATGCGGTATTGCCTGAGTCAACATATATTAATAGTAATTCAGATGTGACCTTTACGATCGATTCTAATATTATGACAAGCTGTAATTTAGAAATATATGAGCAAAGCGAATCAGGAGAAGATGTTTTTGTTTCTAGTGTTAGAGATATTTTATTGTCTGAAGGCAGCAACTCTTTAGTTGTAAATCTTGATACTTCAGTTAGTGGAGATCATTATTACCATGCTTTAGTTACTAATATTAAAGATGGAGATCAAAACGAAATAAATAATTCTTATTATTTTAATCAAACGGTAACAGAATCTTTAAATGTACTATTTATTGGTACTGAGCAAAGCGATTATGAAGATTATGCAAGTAAAAATCCAGATGTGATTATTACTCCTTATATCAATAAGGCTAATGTTCCATATAATCTAGAGGATATATGTAAATACGATGAGATTGTACTTGCAAATGTAAATATTTCAGAACTTGCTTATAATGAAGTATTTGTAAGTAATTTAGATAAAGCTATTTCTATATACGGAAAAAGCTTAGTTACCATTGGAAATACTTATATTCAAAACAATCAAGATGGTGAAAATAAATCACTTTCAATGTTAAGTAATATGTTACCATTAAAATATGATAATTTTAATGATAAGAGTCGTATTTATACAATTATTATTGATATTTCTAAGAGTATGCAAAATGCATCTCACCTAATTATAGCTAAGCAAGCTGCTTGCTCAATTATTGATTTACTTGAAGAAACTGATTCTTTATGTATTTTGGCTTTCTATGGTGACATTATTACTCCATTTCCTGTAGATAAGGTTACAAAGGAAAATAAGGAGAAAGCGAAGGATATAGTTAATAATTTAACTGACAAGCAGGCTACATCCTTAGGAGCTGCACTTAATTCAGCATATGATATTTTGAATGGTTTAAAATATGCAAGTAAACAAGTAATGCTTATATCTGATGGTTTATCTTATGGTCTTGATAGCACTAACATTGATAATGCAGCTAGAAAGCTTGCAAACGCTAATGTCCATATTAGCACAATATATACTGTTTGTAGTGGAAATCAAGGCTATGAGAATATGAAGAATATTGCTCATATTGGTAATGGTACTTCATATGTAGTTAATAATGAAGATGAAGCTAAGGCTTTAGTATTAACTACTATTGCAGATGAGGTGTCTGAAAACTATAAATCATCATTAGATGGTTATGAGGTATTTATAAAAAAGCCAAAGGATGATTTAGTTTTGGGCATGACAGAAATTGATAAGGTTTATGATTTCTATACTAGCTCAGCCAAGACTACAGCTCAAACAATTATTGAGGTTCAAGAAAAGACAAAGAGATATCCACTTTATTCTAATTGGAAATATGGAGAAGGAAGTGTTTCTAGTATAGCTACAAGCTATAGTAATATTGATAGCACAATAGTAGAAAGAATACCTTTAAATAATACTCCAAGTATGTATAACTATTCCTCATTCTTGATTGAAACTTCAATAAGTGGTACAAAAACAGAAGTTGTTGTAACTCCACCAGAGATTAATTCTAAGGCAGTTGCGACTTTAAAGATTACGTATCCTATTTCTAGTGACCAAGAGGTTAAAGAGGTTACAATGAGCTTTAATTCGCAAGAATATATATCTACATTTGATTGTGAATATGTTGGTACTTATAATTTAGAATTAAGCTATCAATTGGGTGATTCTATTACTACTGCACATACTTCTTTTGTTCTTTCATATTTGCCAGAATATGATTCGTTTGAATTATACGACGCATCTAATCTATATCATTATATAACAAGCGATGGACAAGTGTCAGAGAATGGTAAGTTAGTGATTAGTAATGATGGTTTACCTGTTACTTATTATAAATATGAATTTGCACCAATATTAATGATTTTATGTTGTGCATTATTTGTTATTGATATTGCAATAAGAAAATTGCGTTGGCAAGATATTAAGGATATATTTTCTAAAAAGAAGAAGGTGAAGGATAAATGAAAAAAGTATTAGCAATTGTGCTTAGTGTGTTGATTTGTTTTCTTGCAAGCTGTATGAGCGTGCAAACTGAAAACACTACTAAACCTCAAGGCACATACACTTCATCAACTACAACAAATGCTGTGACTACTACTGGAGGAAATAATACTACATCATCTTTCCCCTCATCTACAGCCACTACCTCGACTCCTACAACTATTCCTGATGAGGAGGTTGAATTTAAGATTACTCTAACATTAAGAGGGGAAGCTTATTATGATCCTGCTTATGATTATGAAACTGCAATTGAGGTTATCTGGACTAATATTAGTACTGGTATAGAAAAAAGAGCTAAAATAGATGAATATGGTTCTGCAAGAACAACTGGCTTAGTTGGAGAATTTAATGTTCATTTATCTAAAACTCCAACAAATTATACTTATGATCCTAACATTACTGTTGTAAGTAATACAAATCCAGTTGCGGAGATTGAATTAATAAGAATAGTGAAGCTTGACGAAAAGAGAAAAAATGATCTATATGGTAATATTATTAAAATAGAAAATATTACCGTAAGTGATCCAAATAAGAAAAATATTAGTTATTGTTATGAAGCAACTTTAAAAAAGTCTACAGATATTAAATATTATCAATTTTCTATTAAAAGCTCAGGTTCATATACAATTGAATCGATGGTTGATGTATATGATAACACAATCAATCCTATTGTAATGAAATATGTAGTAGGTCCTGAAGCTTTAGCTAATTTTGAGGCAGAAATTGATGATGGTGGCGTATCACTTTTGGGAGGATTCACTAAAAACTTTAAATATCAAGTAGATTTGGATAAAGACTTTATTGGTAATGTTGCTAAATTTGGTATCAAAGCCGATGTAAAAGAAGGAATGAGCTGGCCAGATGAGGGTGTAAAGGTTACATTTAAAATTACATATGTTGACCCATACGTAATGGAACAAGCTAAGCGTATTCCAGTATTTGCAAATGATCTATATTATAAGCGTGATGAAAATGGCAATATAATTAAAGATAGCAATGGTAATCCTGAGCTTAATTATGTCAAGATTACATCTGATAGCGACTTATATTTCCCTGTATCATATTCATGTGTTGATAACTCTGGTACTACACTTCACTATCCATATTATTGGAATAATATGCTTGACCCATCATTCTCTGAGGAAAACAGCTTTTTGTATTTAAGAGCTCGCTATAGCCTAGTAGATGGAGAGTATGTTCAAGACCCGAGTGGAGAATATATATTAAAAGAAACTATTGAAACTACTGCAGGAAATACTTATCAAAACTTTGGCAATTTCAGCGAGTGGAGAAAAGGTTCTAATTTAATCTTAGATGTAAATCAAAATGGGGAAGAAGTTATTTATTATAATGAGGATGATGGTTATTACCATTATAACTATAATGGAGAAGATCGAATTGTTTGTGTAAAAATAACTAGTCCATCAATTTTTATAGAATCATCATTAACGCACATTGAGGACCCAGGTAATGGTGCTTTACAATCTGTTGTAATTAATAAGCAATTATATAATTATAAGCGGTTTATAGAGGCTGAATATGCAAGTGTATGTAACTCAGATGGTGTTTGTTACGTCACAAAGGAATTAAAAGAATTTTTACAATACTTTAGCAATTCACAAGGCTATTTCTTTGATGGAAATGGTTGGTGTGAAGTAGATGGTGTATTCGCATCAGAAGATAATCAATGGCTTTTTGCATGTGGATTCTATTTAGATTAAACTAAAAACAGCATTTTGCTTAATAAAACAAATATTTATGCAAAATTATGCATAATTCTTGAAAATAATTAAGAATATGCTATAATTACAAGGTATTTATAAGTTGATACCATATTTTGGTATTGGCTTATTAAGGAGGAAATAAAGTGAAAAAGATAACAAAGTCTTTAGCGGCATTATCGTGCGTGGGCTTATTTGGTCTTGCAGTTGCTGGTTGTAAAAGTACAGATTCAACATCTGCAACAACCAGTGATTTAACAACAAGTACACCTACAACGATTATACCTACAACAAGCGTACCCACAACAAGTGGTGGTGCATCAAACACTACTGATGTATCAGACCTTAAGGAGTATAAAATTAAGGCAGAATGTATTAATGGAAAACCAATTGCTGATGCCGAAATTATAATTAAAGGTAAGGGTGTTGAGGAATCTCAATATACTGATAAGGATGGTTATGCTACATTTGAGCTTAAAGACCAAACATATACTATTTATCCTGAAAACTTACCAGGATACACAGTTCAAGAGAATTATTACGGATTGATATATGATACTGCCTCTGATGAGAACGTTGTAAAATATGATCCTAGTCTTATTTTAGATCCAAGAGATGAATCTAGCGTATATTACCAAGGCGATGTAATGTATGATAAGGAATTTAAAGGTATTGATTTTAGTGGTTCCACTCCTCAAGATAATGCTTCAACAACATTATCTCAATTACTTGAGGAAAATGACCTTGTTGTATTAAATTTCTGGTATTCAACATGCTCTTGGTGTATTAAGGAATTCCCATATTTAATATCTGCTTATGAGGAATATAAGGATAAGGGCGTTGAATTAATTGGAATTAATACATCTGATAGCGCAAGTGTTCTTTTAGAATATGGTATAGATTTAGGATTGAATTTCCTAAACACTTATGGCGATACAGAATATTTACAAGCTTTCCAAATTACATCAACACCAACAACTATTTTAATTGACCGTTATGGTTTAGTTGCATACATTCATTCTGGTGCAATAACAGATGAAGGTACATGGAAGGGCCTATTTGATGAATATCTTTCTGAGGATTATGTTCCAACATATATTCCAACAAATGAAAATGGTGATGTTGAATGGCAAGTACCAGATCCAGAAAAAGGTCCTAAATTCCCAGGCTCTGAAGCATTAGCTAATGCTGCATTAGCCGACGGTATTGAGGCTGAATTTTCTGAAAAGATCTCTGACGAGTATACTGCTAACTGGCCATGGATTGTGTCTGAGGATGGAAAGTCTATTCAACCATCAAACTCTAAGGTTGATTATTCATATTCAACAACATCAATAAAGGTAAATGTGCCTGCCAATAAGGTTTTAGCATTTGACTATGTTTCATCATGTGAAGTAAATGATATCTTAGGTGTATTCGTTGGTAGTACATTAATTGCCCAAATTTCTGGAGGCACAAGTGATACAGCATATATTTATGCAACATCTAATGAAGCTGAAGAGATTGTAATTAATTTATTATATCGTAAAGATCAAGCATTATCACAAAATGATGATACAGTATATATCAGCAATATTCGTTTTGTGGAAATTGCTGAAGTTCCATATAGTATGTACGTTATTAGACAAGCTACTTATGGTAACTACGATAAGTTTAACGGGTATGAAAATTGTATTAAACCTGTATTTAATGAAGAAGATGGATATTATCATGTTGGAAGTGTAGACGGTCCATTATTATATGCAGCACTACTTGATAGCAATACTCATTTCAGTGGAGATTCTATCGTAAATACTATTTATAAAAATCCAGATATATTTAGTAAAGAAGTTACTAATGTAATTATAAAATATGCTCAATATGCTGTAAATTCAGTATTTAATATTTATACAACTATTCCAACAGAGGGATTAACGCCAATCACTAAAGAATTGTATGCAGCAATGTTAGAAATTGTAAAAACAATTGGTACAAGCGGTGAATTTTATAGTGATGAAAAAGAGCTCCTTGAAATGTGTGTATACATTGATGAATATCTAAAGAACGGTGATAAGCCAATGGGTGACCCAATCAAGGGACTAGCTACATTTAATGCACTTGAGGCTTATGAGGGTGTAAATTCTATTGAATATAAGTATGCATTTGTACCTAGAGGATATACAGTTAAGTTTATACCAAAGAGAACTGGTGTATATTTATTCAAGTCATTAGGTGATGCAGAAGCTATGATTTTCTTATCTAATGACGGAATAACTAAATATCAAAATTCTGCTACGGCAAGAGATTATTATTATACTCTTGCAACTACTAATCTGGGAGATCCATTCTATGAATATATGTATTGCGAGGCAGGAAAGACATATTATTTCTCCCCTACATTCTGGGCGGTAGATCA
>CAMEKY010000014.1 GCA_945921565.1 uncultured Clostridium sp.
AAGCTAAAGCTTATGAAAGATATTTAATAAATCCAGATACTTCTATACAAGATAGGGAAGTATCTATTAATACTGAATTAAATGAAATAGTAAAAGATACCTATGTTTTGGATTTTATAGGAGTAAATGATATTAAATTGTAAACAATATTTTAATAGAGTAGAAAAAATAATACAATTAGTTTAACTTTTATGAAAGCATAATAGGAGTTTTTCTATCACTCACCCACAAGGTAATCCGTTGAGACGGTATCGACATTACCATTGTAAAAATATGAATTTTTAAATCTAAATAAAAAAAATAATTTAATTATATATATAATTAAAAAAAGTAAAATAGTTCGATTCTCGGCATCTCTACCATATTGAAACAACTGTGCTAATACGAGATTTAATTCTCAAATTAGCACTTTTTCTTTATTTTAGGGCATTTTTGCTAGGGTTCAAATCCCGTTATTAGGAAAATTGCCTATTTTTTATTGAATCAAAATCAGCATCAATTGTGCATTACCACGAAAGGTCTTGAAAAACCACGAAAGCTCATTGTTGCCCACGAAAGCACCACGAAAAGTCTAGGCTATCGTGTAAACAAAAAATACATATATGAATTGTAGCTAAACAGTAGATTTATTTGCCCTAAAGTGCTATAATGTGAATGAATCTGAATGAATGGAGTTTATTATGAAAATAGATTATCCTAAGACCATTTTAAATTTAAGGTTAAAATTAAATATATCTCAAGAAGAACTAGCCAGAATTTTAGGTGTTTCTTTTTCATCTGTTAACAGATGGGAAACAGGAAAATATGAACCTACAAAATTAGCAAAAGTAAAGCTTGAGCATTTATTTGCTGAGTATGAAGTGATGATAGAGGTGAAAGAGAATGCTTAAAATTGCTACTGTTTTTAGTGGTATCGGTGCTCCTGAACAAGCTTTAAAGCGTTTAGGAATTGATTATAAGATTGTTTTTGCGTGCGACAATGGTGAGCGAGCAATTGATATAGATTATGATTTGGAAATGAAAAAGGTACAGTCATTGAAAAGTATCAAAGAAAAAAGAGAATATGTCGATAAATTGTATTTAGAAAAAACAAGACGACATAATTTTGTCAAAGATTCATATTTAGCTAATTATACTATCGAAGATAATAATTATTTTGAAGATGTAAAATTATTAGATGGTACTGATTTTAAAGACAAAATTGACTTATTTGTAGGCGGTAGTCCATGTCAAAGTTTCTCTATAGCGGGAGCAAGAGGAGGGTTTGAAGATACTAGAGGAACCCTTTTTTATGAATTTGCACGACTTGTTAAAGAAACTCAGCCTAAAGTATTTGTTTATGAAAATGTTTATGGTGTTTTGAATCATGATAAAGGCAAAACATGGGAAACTATGAAAAATGTCTTTGAAGAACTTGGATACAACTACAAATGGTCAATTCTTGATGCAAAAGAATATGGAATTCCCCAAAGTAGAAGACGTTTGTTTGTCGTAGGAATGAAAGACAAAAAAGCTTTTAACAAATTTGAATTTCCAAAGCCAAAAGCGTTAACTACAAATATGCAATTCTATCTTGAAGAAAACGCTGCAATTGGTTCAATTCAAAATGTTGACATGGAACTTAAAAAAATAAACAACGAAAAGGGAAATCCAGACGAAAAGTATTATTTGTCTCCAAAACTTTTAAAGTATTGTTTATCACCAGGAACAAAAAATTTCTATCATGAAGATGCTGAAATTGATTTACCAATAGCACGTGCTATTTTATCAACAATAGGTAATTCTCATAGATCTAGTGTAAACAATTATGTCACTACTAACGGAAGAGTTAGAGCTTTGACAATTCGCGAGGCTCATAGGTTGATGGGATTTCCAGATTCTTACAACATAGTTGTATCCAAGGCTCAAGCATATAAACAAGCAGGAAATTCAATTGTTGTAGATGTTTTGATTGCCTTATTTAGGGAGATTTTGACTAAGGAGGCCATATAATGGAACGTATAAAGAAAAAAAGCAAATATACTGTTGTTAGTTTGTTTTCTGGAATTGGTGGGCTTGACCTTGGATTTGAATTTGCGGGCTTTAAGGTTATTTGGGCTAATGATTTTGATAAATACGCGGTAATGACTTATAGAAAAAATGTTAATGATAATATTCATCTTGGAGATATTAGGGAATTAAAAGATAGCATTCCAAATCATGATGTTTTAATTGGTGGCTTTCCTTGTCAACCTTTTAGCACGTTAGGAAAACTTGCTGGTTTTAAAGATGAGAATAGGGGTAACTTATTTTTTGAAATTGCAGATATTATTAGCCAGAAAAAGCCTAAGATTGTAGTTTTGGAAAATGTTAAAAACCTCTTAAATCATGACAAAGGGAAAACTTTTAATACGATTAAGACTGTTCTTGAGGATTTGAATTATACTGTGTATTACTCAATCCTTAACAGTAAAGATTTTGGTGTTCCTCAGCAAAGAAACAGAATTTTTATTGTTGCTATCAATAAAGAAATGTTTAAAAGCGCTTACTTTAAGTTTCCAAAACCAACTAAATTGTCTATAACAACGCAAGATTTGTTGGATTCGTCGGTGGACAAAAAATACTTTTTAACTAGGAAAATATCCAAAACTATTTTGGGAGAAGGAACAAAAGGTTATATTGTTAAACCCACAATTGATAAGCAAATATCGAAGACATTATGTGCAACAATGCATAAAATGCATAGAGCCAGTCAGGATAATTATGTTACTGACCAAAGTAGCTTTTCACTATTCGAAGATGATAATCGTATAAACATAAGAAAGTTAACACCTAATGAATGTAGAAAGTTACAAGGATTTCCTAGCGAATGGGAACAAGTAGTATCAGATTGCCAAGCGTATAAACAGTTTGGAAACGCAGTAACAGTAAATGTTGCATATGAAGTAGCTAAGGTAGTTTATCGCTATTTGGAGGAAAACTTATTATGAGTAAGTACTTAATTAAAGATAATGTTATTTTTAAAGAAAATAGCGGTGAAACAATTGCATTATCCGCGGTGGATATATATGATTCAAAAGAGCATTTAGAAAATTTAGGCCTATCTTTTTCAAAATTGTCGTTAGAAGGTAAAATTGTTTTTTCTTTTAAAGATGCACATATTGTTGTGTCTTTAGTTACAAGAAAAAATAATGATGAATATGGCGTCAAAACAGCCAATAGAAAATTTTTGGATTACATCATAATTAATAATACATGGTATTATTTAACGTTTGATAATGAGTCCTTTGATAAAATAATTGATAAATTAAGAATCAATATTGATGAAAAATTAGACTTCAATCAATATTTGAATTGCAAATTGGAATTAAAAAAATCGAACATTGATTATGTTGATGATGTCAGTGAAAAGATTTCTGAAATTAAAGCTTACTCACCAAGCGATATAATTGATGAAGAGATTAACGGAAGTTTATTTACCTATCAAAACATTGGATTTAATTGGCTATCTTTTATGTATAGAAATAATTGTGGTGCAGTTTTAGCAGATGAAATGGGTCTTGGCAAAACGTTGCAAATTATAGCTCTATTTGCTTACTTAAGAAAGATAAAAAACAACTCACATTTCTTAGTTGCTTGCCCATTATCATTATTAGAAAACTGGAAAAGAGAAATAAATAAATTTGCACCAAATATAAAAGTTCTAGTTCATCATGGAGCTAATCGTACTGGGCTTTATAAAAAATTATTAGATTATGATGTGATTGTGACAAGTTATAGCAACATCCAAAGCGATCTGGGAATGATAAATATGATTGATTGGGATTTGTTAGTAGTTGATGAGGCTCAAAATATCAAGAATCCTTATGCTAATAGAACTAAATTTTTAAAAGAAGTAAATTCCAAATGTCGCATCGCCGTGACTGGAACACCTTTTGAAAATCATATTGAGGATATTTGGTCCATAATTGATTTTGTTTTGCCAGATTATTTAGGAACGCTTGGTTCCTTTAAGAAAGAATATATTGATGATATTTATTCGGCTGAAAAAATAGAGCCTTTAATTACTCCTTTAATGTTAAGAAGAAGGGTTACGGAAGTGGCTGATGATTTGCCTCCAAGAGTTGATATTTCTCAACCAATTATTATGACTGATGATGAAGCAGTTTTGTATGAAGGAAATAGGAAAAATGCATTTCAATCTTTAAAGGAATTAAAAATAGATAAAATTCAAAAATTACGCCTTTTCTGCACTCATCCTTATGTGTATAGTGGCAAAAACCTTCAAAGCGACCCATCGTTAGTTAGTTCAAAGTATCAACGTTTATGTGAGATTGTTGAGGAGATAGTGAACAACGAGGAAAAAGTTCTAATATTTACCTCTTTTAACAAAATGAATGAGTTATTAGTGAGTGATTTAAAGAAGAGGTTCAGCATTCCTGTTTTGTCAATAACTGGTGAAACAGATGTTAAGCATAGGCAAAGCATAATTGATGACTATTCAAATATTGAAGGTGCGGCTGCCTTAATTCTTAATCCTAAAGCTGCTGGTGCTGGGTTAAATATTACAGCTGCAAATCATGTAATTCATTATAATTTAGAATGGAATCCAGCAATAGAGGATCAAGCCTCTGCACGAGCTTATAGGAGAGGTCAAAGTAAAACAGTATTCATATATAGATTATTCTATGTTGGGACAATAGAAGAAATAATTAATGAAAAAATATTAAGAAAAAGGGACATATCCAATGTAGCCATAATTGGAAATCAAGGTGATATAGATAAAGAAGACTTAGAAAGAGCTTTAAATATTTCACCAATAGGAGGAATGGGAAATGCTTAAGTCAAAACTTAGTAAAATATTGTCGAAGAATGATACTGGTGAAACACATTCGCATCAGTCAGGAATATCAATCCCCAAGTTTATTGCAAATGAAGGGATATTTCCACATCTCGGGACCGAAGCTTTAAACCCTAGAGTAACCGTAACTTTCGTTGATGAAGACGACCAAATTTGGTCCTTTCAATACATTTATTATAATGATGTATTTTTTGGAAAAGAAAGAGCAAAGGCACATAATGAGTTTAGGTTAACTTGCGTTAAGGATTATATAAGGCAAAATTCAATATGTTCAGGCGATGAAATCTGGTTTGGAATTGATGAGAGTGGAGTAAGAAGGATAGGATTTGTTAAGAGTCCAACAAAAGATAAATATGAAAAAGACGATGAAGGAAATGTAGTGATTAGCATTAAAGGAGGATGGCATTATGTCAAATATTAATAATCAAAACAAGAACCTAACTGATGAAGAAATAAATGAAATAATTCTTGAACCAGATCCTGCAAGAGTTATGGAAGGGTTGAGAGATACTGGATATGACTTTAACACTGCTATGGCAGATTTGATTGATAATTCAATTGCTGCAAATGCAACAACTGTTAAGGTCCATATCAATCATGATCCAAGAAATAATGTTCAAGTTTATATTGCTGACAATGGAATAGGCATGGATTCAAATGGTCTACTTAATGCGATGAGATATGGTTCGCAAAGAAGAAGTGATCCTAGTAGTTTAGGTAAGTTCGGATTAGGTTTAAAAACAGCTTCTACAGCTTTTTGCCGTAGCTTGTCTTTATTATCAAAAACCAGTACAAGTAGTTATAAAAAAGTACAGTGGGATTTAGATGAAATTGCAAGAATTAATAAATGGAAATTATTGGAGCCTAAAATTGATTCTTCTGAAGTTGAATTGCTAGAAGATGTAACAAAAGGAAATTCTGGAACTTTGGTTATTTGGGATAAAGTGGACCGTTTAATGAAAAATTACACTAATCAAGGTTCAAGAAATAATGCTTTTAAACGAATTGTTGATAAGCTTAAAATTCATCTTTCTATGGTGTATCAAAGATTTTTGGATTTTAGCTTCAAAGATGTTAAACATTTTGAGCTATATGTAAATGAAGAAAAAATTAAGCCATGGGATCCGTTCTGTTTAAATGAGCCAAAGCATCAATTATTAGCACAACAAAATGTAAAAGTACAGAACGGAGATAAGGAGTCTAGCTTTAAATTGGAAGCCTACCTTTTACCAAGAGTTGATGAGTTTTCTTCACCAATAGCAAAAAAAGAAGCAAGAGTAAGCAATGATATGGAAGGCTTTTATGTTTATAGAGAGAATAGATTGATTTATTTCGGAAGTTGGCTTGATATGTTTGTTAATGATCCACATATCTCTCTATTAAGAGTTAATTTCTCATTTGATCATACCCTTGATGAGTTATTCAATGTTGATATAAAAAAATCAAGAATAATTTTGAATGAAGATATCTATGAATATATTAAGGAAACATTTATGCCCGCACCACGTAGGGAGGCAGAAAATTTATACAGAAAAGGACAAACTGCACAAATAAAGAAGAATTCTGCAGGTGCACATGATGCCTCAAATAATAATATAGATAGTAAAGCTTCATCAGTAGAGCAGTCTAAAGTGGAAGTTATTGATCCGACTACAGACAAAGTGAAAATTTCCAATTCACAGGGAAGTTTTACTGGAACAATCAAAATATTGCCTATAACACAACCTGGCCAATGTAGAGTTATTCCTGTTAATTCAATTGAAAGCAATATGCTTTGGGAACCAACTATAGTTGATGGGAAACATGCTGTCTCTATTAATCAAGCTCACGAGTATTATTCAAAAGTTTATGCTCCAGTATTAGATAACCATGTTTTAGTTACTGGCATGGATGCTTTATTGTGGGCCTTATCAGAAGCTGAATTATCTACCTATAACGAGGAAACTAAAGAGCAGTATTATGATATGAGAGTACAAGTTTCTAGAATACTTAAAAAATTAGTAAATGATCTTCCTGATCCAGATACTGACAACGATAACAATTAATGTACGAGGTGACGTATTGTGAATGCCACTAGGATAAAAAAATTATTAGAAGATTTTTTCCATTTAAAATTTCAAATTGATAATCAAAACAGTGACTTAATTATTTCATTTGCTGAATCAAATGACAGTTTTTTCTATGTTAAAGTTAATGTCAAAGATGATATTAGATTAACCATTTTTGCTGAGCCTCAAAAGTATGGAAAACAATTTGTAGAAACAATCAATTCTTCAAATGAGGATAAAAGGAAAGTGTTTGTCGAATACTGGGAAAAATTGGGTGAATCACGTATTAAAATCAAAATTAATGATGTACCAATTTCAAGTGAAGATTTTATACAAGATAAGAAAACTTGGAATTCATTTTCTTTAAGATATAGTGTTTCTCCTTATTATGAAAAAGAAAATGAAAAGGAAAAAAATATCTTTGATGGTCTTTCTTCAGTAATTGCAATGCTTCTTTCTATTTGCGAGTACTCAATTGTCGGATATGAAGAGGGTGAAACAAAAGTAACAATAGATAAGAAATATGAGCGTAATCCTATTAATAGAAAATTATGTTTGCTTGCAAAAGGTTATAAATGCTCAGTTTGTGGTTTTGATTTTGAGAAGGCTTATGGAGAAATTGGAAAAGGTTTTATTGAGGTGCATCATTCATTGCCTGTTTCTCAAATGGGAATTGGACATATTGTTGACCCTATCAAAGAATTATTTCCGTTATGTCCGAATTGTCATGCGATGATACATAGGAAAAATCCTCCTTATACAATCGATGAATTAAAAAAAATAATGGAGGAAGCAAATGAAAATAAGTGATATTAGGTTATTTATAAAAAAATTAGAGGATGTTTTACATTTGTTGGGGTTCAATGTAGAAAACAAGGGAGATTGTTATTTGGTGTCTTTTGGCGAAGAAAAGATATTAGTTATACCTCATCTCGAAAATGTTGAATTTGAAATTCCTAAAGAGCAAGTAAACATAAATAGAGTGATAATATCAAATTATAAATTTGACAGTACTGAATTCAAAGTTTTTTCTCTACAAGAACTTGAGCATTTAGCAGAAAATAGATTTAAATTAGGTGAAGCATACATTCAAATGATTAATGTGTTATTTTTTGGGAAAAGTTTTACTCCTTTAATAGACTATATGGTCAACAAGAAAATGCTAAATGCTAAAGAGGAAGTTAATAGTGCAAAGGATATAAATGAAAACAAGGCAGAAATAACAATAGGCGAAACTAAAGTCGATATTGCCATTGTAGAAAGGGCATTATCGATAAAGTTAGAAAAGAAAAAGAAATATTATGCAAATGCTGATTATGGAGTAGTTGGCATTATTTCAAAATTATATCCAACTGGCAACTATTGGTATGGATACCATGACTATCAGATTAAAATACTTAAAACATTCAATAATGCATTTATGGCTTTTTATTTTAAAGATAAAAAGGCAGTTCTTTTATTACCTTTATCTTTAATGGAAGAATATAGACCGAAACTAAATTCTACAACTAATAAGAATGGTATTTACTGGCATATTTACTTTAGATTTAGAAACGAAAAATGTCTCTGGCAGATACCTAATAATGGTTTTTTAGATGTAACAGAATACTTAATTAATGAGAATATTGATGATAACTTAAATGCGAAGGATATAGATAGTAAAGATAACATCAAAGATGAAGTTGTAATCAAAATAAAAAACAATTGTTTTCATGAATCAAAGCATAAGAACAAGTAGTTGAAATAATAGGAGGTACCGATGTCACAAAAGAACGATAATTTTTTTAATGAAAAGAAAGAGTGGTCCGAGGTTAAGGACGAATTATTAGGCTGTTATTTTAAACCTTACTTTGCCAAAATTATTCATGCTCGATATCCGATATTGTATGTTGATTGTTTTGCTGGAAAGGGAAAGTTTGATGATGGTAAAGATGGATCACCACTTATTGCTTTAGAAATAATTGATAATGCAATTGAAAGCAGTAATGCGGAAATACCTCCAATAGCTACTTATTTTATTGATTTAAACTATGCTGAAGACTTAAGAAATAATTTACCAAAGCCCAATTATAGAAGAAATATTCAAATAATTGATGGCAAATTCGAAGATAATATAGAGTTAATATTATCCAAAGCAGGTAAAGCAAATGTCTTTTTATATATAGACCCATATGGGATTAAGGCATTAAATGTTAAACAATTATGCTCGTTTATAAATAAGTACTCTTTAAAGGGCGTAGAAGTTCTTATTAACTTTAATTCCTTTGGCTTTTATAGACAAGCATGTAATGTTTTAAACGTCAAAATAGATAAGACCGTTCAAGGTATGTCAGAATTTTTGATTGAATATGATACTTCAAATGTAGAAAGTGAAGAAGATTTGAATACTATATTTGGTAGCAATTCATGGAAAGATATTGTTACACGTTGTAGAAACGGAAAAATAACAGCATTTCAAGCTGAAATAGAGTTGTCTAATAAATTTTGTAGAAATCTAACGAAAGGCTTTAAATATGTTTTAAATATGCCTATTAGAAGAAGTACTGAAATTAATCCAAAATATAGAATGGTACATGCTACAAATCATGCTGATGGTTGTTTATTGATGGCAGATAACATGTATAGTAGAAGCGAAGAATCAAGAATTAAACGAATGAATGGTCAGATGTCTATGTTTGAACTTGATGTAAATGACCGCGATATTATGTTCGGTGAAAAAGAAAATAATCTATTAGAAATGTTGACTCATGAATGGATTGAATGTAGAGATTTATTTTGCAACTATTATCTAAACTATGGTGTGACAACAAATACTAGTGGATTATTTCAAATACTAAAGGACAATGAAAGTAAAATTGAAATAAGGAGAGATCCAGCTATTTCTGGAAAAACAGGAAAACCAACGAGATTTTGGAGCTTTGGTAAAGGCAATAAAATATATGTGAGGATGAAGTGAAATGGAAAAGATAACGAGAAAATCACTACTTTATAAAACTGAAGTAGAATATGGTGACTATACGGCCAACCATGTTTTAGGTTGCCAACACGGCTGCCTATATCCTTGTTATGCTTTCAATATGGCAAAAAGGTTTGGAAATGTAAAAACCTATAAAGATTGGATAACTCCTAAGTTGGTATCAAACGCTCTTGAACTTTTAGATGTAGAAATACCTAAATTAAAGAATAAGATTAAATCAGTCCAATTATGTTTTACAACAGATCCATTTATGCATGATTATCTTGAAGTTGGTGAGATGACGCTTAAAATTATTAATAGACTAAACCAGGATAACATAAAAGCTGTAATACTCACAAAAAGTGCTCTACCTGAAGATTTGCTAAAAACATCAAAAATTAATGAATACGGAATCACTTTGGTTTCTCTTGATGAGAAATTTAGAAAGAAATATGAGCCGTTTACTTCAAACTATGAGGATAGAGTGAATGCACTAAAAAAGCTTCATGATAATGGATATAAGACTTGGGTAAGCATTGAGCCATACCCAACTCCAAATATATGTGAGCAAGATTTAAAAGAGATTCTTAATAAGATATCTTTTGTAGATTATATAGTTTTTGGCCGACTGCACTACAACAAGGAGGCAACGGCATATAAAGAACATAAAAAGTTTTATAATGAATGTTCAGCATTAGTCGAAGATTTTTGCAAAGCTAACAATATAAGAGTTCATATAAAAAATGGAACTAAAACCGATTAAGTAAAGGAGTGATAGGATGTTCCAAACTAACACGTTTTTAGAGTTTATAAAAAACAGCGACATATCTAGTAAAATACAGGATAGCGTGTTTAATTATTGCGAACACCATCATTCTTTTTTGTGCCAATGCATTTATGATTACGATGTATATCGAGTAGTGGATGTATCAGATGTAGATATTCATATCAACGCAGTGTGGATTGATGATAATAAAGAATCATCACTAAATTTTGATATTGCCGTTGAAGTTGATGCTGAAGTCGAAGGTGTATATGGAAAACATCATGACCACGATTGTTTTAATTCTCATTTTTGGTTACTAATCAATTGCAAAGGTGATTTAAAAAACAAATTAAATGACTTTAATATTGTAGGAATCTATGAATATGATGGAAAGAGTAAACCAAAGAAGCCGTTGTCTGGCGACTTGGTTCCTATCATCAAAAAAGAAGACTACGACACATACGCAACTGAAATATTAGAAAAATATTATCCTGAGGCGTTAAACTCCGCAATAAGAGTAGATGCTGAAGCATTAGCCAAACGAATGAAATTAACCATAGTTGAGGCTAATATTACAAATGATAGATCTGTATTTGGACAGTGTTTTTTTAATGATTCAGTAGAAGAATTATACGATAGCGAAGGTAACCCTTATAAACAAGAGATAAAGAAGGGTACAATACTTGTTGATTCTTTTGCAACATTTCTTTATTCATTTGGATCGAGAAGTATGACTATAGCACATGAATGCGTACATGCATATTATCATGGCAAGGCATTTATGTTCGCTCAGCTGTTTGATAAGGACTTAAAGTTTATAGGATGCAAAGTTAATGGTGGCACACAAGGATTATCAACTAGTCCGGTTTATTGGATGGAAAGACAAGCCAATGGTATTGCACCATGTATTTTAATGCCTTTTAAGCCATTTCAAGAATATGCACTTAAATTGATTAAAGATTATCATCAAATTTATGGTGGTAATGTTATCGATTTATTACCCCATGTTATCGAAGAATTAGCTAAGACATACGACGTTACAATTTACGCCGCTAAAAAGAGGCTACTAGATGTAGGTGTTCACGAAGCAGCTGGAGTTAATAATTGGGTTGATGATAAATATATTCGTCCTTTTTACTTTGCAAAAGGCAGTCTCCAAAAAGACGAAACCTTTACTATAAGTACTGCTAGTTTTTCACATAAATTATTATTTTCTAATAAAGATTTGTTCATGGATCTTATCGAAGGAAAATATGAGTTTGTCGAAAATCATGTTGTTTTAAATGATCCGATTTACATAAAAAAGAATCATAAAGGTGACTTAGTTCTAACTGAATATGCTCGTTTGAATTTAGATAAATGTGCTGTTAAATTTAAATGCAAAGCTATTAATAACGAATACGATAACAGCCTAAGTACAATTTGTTATTTATGTAGAGATGTTTCAAAAGAAGTTGAATTTGATTTACAAGTAACTAAAAATCCTAATATTATTTTCAGCAAAGAAGGGCAAGAAAAACATGTCAAACATAGCGAGAATGTTAATGAAATTGTCAAGAATATCTCATCAATGCGTTTTGGAGAAATATTAAAATACTTGATGGACTTCCTTCAAATCAGTGAGAAAGAACTTAGTATCGATGCCGATGTCGATGAAAGAACAATAAGAAGGTATTTAAATGGTGAAAATAAAGACCCTAACAAAAAAACTATTGTTGCTATCATAAGAGCTTTAGATTTGCCACCAAGAGTTAGTGATATCATTTTGAAGCGTGCAGGAATTTCACTTGTAGATGGTGATGTCGTTGATGATGCTATTGTTGATGTATTAATGTGTTTTAGAGAATCTAATTATAGGGAAGTTAATAGATTTTTTACTATGAAAACAGGTGAGCCTTTGACAAAACACAAATCATAAAAAATATTCGGACAGGGGTTGTCCGTTCATAATTATAAAAATTTAGAGGATTTATACCTTAATTGGTATGGTCCTCTTTTTTTGTGCTCTTTTTTTGAAAATAGTCGATATTTATGCACTTTTTAAGCGGACAGGTGCTGCCATAGAGATAAAAAAGAAGTGTGATATTATTCAATCGAAAGATGAATTTTAAGCATCTTTTCTTGGAAATTTGCTACTTCCAAGGCATCCGACCCTATGAAGAATAGCTACCTTTGTAGGGATCGCAATCGGATGCGAATCAATAACTAAATAATTAGCGGTCAAACCTATTGCGAAGGAGCGATTGCAAAGAGTCAGATAAGGCTTAAAAGCTGTATCTCTTTTTGTTTCGCTCATCCACATTAGGTGGTCATGCTTTGAAACCTTTTCTGACAAAGAAATTAAGTCAAAAAGGAGACAAAGTAATGACAAATTTTAACAAAAACGAAAAAAGGATGGCCTACCTTACTAAAGAGGCAAAATCACACCCTGAAACATGGGTAGAAGATGTGGTTGATAAATATGTATTTGATGTTGACAATGATGATCCTAACTATCAAGAAAAGCTAGATAAATATCAATACATCATGGATTTTCAAATTGATTGGTATCATCCAAGTAAGAATCGTGTATATGCATTTGATTTAGAGAACAACACCTATATCTATTTGGATAGAGAGATGTTTCTTCAATATATGCGTCCTTATTGGCGTGATAAGAAGGAAGAACAACGCCATAGACAAATGATGGTATCACTTGATGAACTCCATGATTTATATGAACTTGAACTTGATGAGCATGGGCATCTTATTACAAAAGATAATTATTATCAATTTAGCTATGAAGAAGATATGGATGAAGAAAACGCAAATAGTATTCTTCAACAAGCTTTAGAACAAGCTTTATCTGAATTAAATCCAGATTATAAGACGATATGGGAGATGCTTGTCAATAAGAAATCTACTCGTGAAATAGCAAATGTATTAGGCCTTTGTCAATCAACCGTTGTTGAAAAAATAAGCAGGTTGAAAAAGAAAATTAAAAAATATTACAAACAACCCCGTTCAAATAATAAATAAGTGTCCCTTAACTCCTGAAGGAAGAAGAGTTGCAAAAAATCCTTCAAATAAATTCAGGAGGTAAGAACCATGAAAAAGCAACACAATTACAAAAATGGTTACCGCAAAAAAGAGCCAAGACTAGAGGATGCCTTCCTTCATAAAATAGATTTTCCATCTTGGACATTAAATGATAATGGTGAAGATTTCGATTATGAATCAACTCAATATATGGAAAATATATTCTCTTTATATAATTCATGTTCTGTCAAAGATATTGATAAAAAAAGAAAAATCATAAAGAACTGTATGAATTGTTTGACAACAAAACAACAAATTGTATGTAAAAAGGTTTTACAAAATAAAACTCGTACAGAGATAAGCAAAGAACTGAATTGTGAGCTATCAGCAGTTTCAAAAATGATTGCTCGAATTGAAGAGCGATTAAGAAGAATAATAAATGAAAAATAAAAAAATGGAAACCAATGGACCAGTATAGGTGAAAAGAAATGCAACAAAAATTAACAATTCATAAGGAGTCCAATGATTGTTAAAAGTATCATTTCTCAATTCCTCTTTCGATATTTGTTAAGGCGCCTAACATTTATTAAATCAGGGAAAAAACATAAGGCAGGTGATCTTATGAATCTATAAAAAGAAGATTTAAAGAAGAAGGAACACGACTAGCTCCCCACCATAATAATATAGAAGAATAATTTGAAGCGTAGCATTCCTCTCTTCTTTAAATAATCTTAATCACCAAAATTAATTTAAGGAGGCTTCGACAATGAAGCATATATCAGTAGTTATTAAAGAAATGATGGATAAAGGTACAATTCCTCCGTCTCAAAAGGTTTCGAAATATAAACCTAAAATCACCACATTAGAAACAGAAGCATTACTTTTTAAACTATTTGCCGAAAGTGGACAAATGGATGAAACAGTGCTTTATATCTGTCAGTTAATTGGTGAAGCATTAAAGTATATCGAACATGAAATAACAGGCTTAATTCCTATAAGAGATGCAGTATCCTGCATCAATGGAATCATTTATCTACTATTAGGTGATGAAGCTTTAGCAGAATATATTGCTATGCAATTTCTTAAAGCTTTTATCGATTTAGATATAGAAGAAGCCGTTTCATTCTATGAAAAACAAAAAAATATTTTATTAAAGGAGCAAGAATAATTATGTCAAAAAACTTAGTTAATGTTGAGTGTCGTGTATACGCACCAACAAATTTCACAGGAGAATGCAGAGTAGAAATGACTGCAATAGAGGGCGTTAAGAATCCTAAATTTGAAGCCCTAGGATTCACTAAGGCTGAATTTAAGCCTAAATATGATGTGAAAAAATCAACACTTGATTACTTACTTTTAAATCAAGGTAAAGTTATTAACTTCAAAGAAAAAGATAAGGTAGTTAATGTTACATTAGAAAACCTACCAGCTGAATTTGTAAAAGGAACTCGTAAAAGTGATGGACAACCATATTACTGTATTGTTGTTGATTTGTCTGCTGAACCAGGTGAAACTCATAAAAGAGCATTTTACGCAAAAGATAGTATGACAGTAAAAATGTGTGAGAAGTTTATTACTCAACATACTTTTGATGAAGCAGTTTATGATGTTGAATCAGAAGATGAGGAAGAAGCTGGCGTTAATCAAGAGGAGTAATCCTCGTAATGAAAGAGTGATATTATGAGCGACATACTTTCACTTATTTCAAAAATATTTTCTACAATAGGTAGTTTATTTTTACTTATTTGGAAAATTATAAAATATTTGTTTTCAAAGCTGTGGAAATTCATTTTAATAATAGGATCTTTACTATTTGGAATTTCTGCGGCTAAGAAAGCTGCCAAGGAGGAATAACTCATGAAAAAAAGATTTAAAGTATTAACTTTTTTAATTGCCTTATTCCTAATGATGTTTATAGGAGTAGGTGCAAACTGTTTTGCAGCCGAAGCCCCAATGGATGATTTAATAAGCCAGGAAGTAGAAACCTATGTAAGAAATGGAACACTACCTTCTTGGCATTTAGATTATTACCAAGATGATGGCTATCAAGCCTTCTATTATAAAATGAAATATCTAAATGATAATTTTGATGATTTCAAAAATAAAACAGAAGGCCAAATCATAACCTACATGAGTTGGTATCGCTCAGAACAAAACCAAACCTGGGAATATATCTTTGAAAATCTAGATATAGAACCAGAATACCTAGAACCAAATAAATATCTAGGTTTATACTGGGATCCTTATGCTTACAACAATAAAGAAGAAGGATATCTATATCTAATATGGACATCCGAATACCTTCCAAGTGAATTTGTAACAATCCTAGAATTTAAAGAATCAGGTAAAACCTATAAGCTTTACGATAACCAAGAAGCTATGGATAACCTAGATATGAATTGGTATGACTCAGATTATTATCATTTTAAAGATAGTAATCTAACATTACATGTAACACCAATAGGTGGGATAACAAGAGGAGAGCCATTTGGAATAGAACTTAAACAAAAGTACAATTTCCAAGGCTTTAAATTTGGAATGGACCAAGGTCAATATTACGATGATATGGACCCTAATGGCTACTTTGATGGAGAATGCACAGCATCAATCACATTTGATTTAGGACTTGTACCCAAACAAGATGGAAAGAATGCAATGCAACTCGTTACGCATGCTTATAAAATTATAAAAGATTGTGAAGTCCAAAGCTATTTTGACATTTTAGCCTATGGCGGTTACGGTCACTTTGCATACTTCAATACTACAATTGACATAGATAAAATCTATCGTGTTGATGTTGCGTATAAAGTTACAAATGATAATAAGCCTTGGTATCAGTTTTTTCTTCCATCTGATGAACATCAAATAACAAAATCATTAACACCAGAACGTGTTTCAGGCGGTATATTTGGATTATATAATTTTGCAGGATTTCAGGAAGGTTCTTATCAATCAACAGTAGATGGAAAAACAAATTACCAATATAAACTTCATCTTAATTATGATGACACAGCTTGGAATTGGTTTGTTGGTCAAGAATTCTATGAATGCGATTATAGAAGAGTATCACAATTTCAAATTTTAAGAATGAATTATCTAGTAGATGATGAAGTTTTTGATGTAAAAATTGATATGGATACTATAGAGGGCGATACCCTATTTATACTTGATCCTGATTTAATTTTAGACACAGAAACCCCATATTATAATTTTAAAAATTGGCTAGATGATACAGTCGCATCCTTCAAAGAAAAATTTAAAGATGCTCTTCCAATAATCTACACCGTTTTAGGAATAGTAGGAGGAGTAATCCTTATATGGTTAGGATTTAAAGTATATACACTATTTAAATTCCTATTTGGATGGATACCAAATAAAAAGGATGATAGCGGAGGTAAAAGCTCATGCAAGAAAAAGAAATAGCTAAGGCACCAATCCTAGCTTGTTTTGTATGTATGTTAATACTATTTGGCTTAACAATATGGGGGATCATTTCCCTCATATTACAACTAATAAATTTATAAATAAGGAGACTAAAATGACTAAAAAGAAACTTAAATGGCTAGCACCCTTAACTGCTGGTGCCCTTGCAGTAACTATGGGCTTAACTGCAATTTCAGTACCTCAAAACACAACTTTTGCCCAAGAATTAAGCTCAAGTGAAGTAATAAAGCTTGCAGCATATAATGAAGAAACCGCAAATGAAGCTCTAACAAGAGATAGCTATGGTGTTGAGTATTGGGTAAAGCATACTCCAACTGCTAGTATTACTACAGGAGAATATGATGGTATTAAATATACCTTAACAGATGGAGTGTTATACGCTACTAATGCTGACGATTGTGCTAGTGTAACACAAATAATCTTACCATCTAGTGTAAGAAAAACTTCATCAATAGTATTTGAAGTAAACGCTGACGGATTAGATTTAACCCAATACACAAGCTTAACTAAAGTAATCCTACAAGGAAATACATCAGTAAGCAAATTTTATCCAATTTTAACTTCAATTCCTAATGATATAGATGTTTATACATCAGGAAATATTGATGGAATTGGTAGTGTAATCAATATGAAGAATCTTTATATTTGTGAAACATTCAAATCACATGACTCATTATATTCCTCACTAAGTACAGAAGTAGGAAAATCAAATCTTGATAATGTATTTATTGCCGATTGGGTAAGAAAATGGTGTTCATCATATCCAACACTTACAAATACAGATGGTACTACAGTCTCAAAAGTATTTTTGAATGAAAATCAATTAGGATATACAATTGATTTCTTCTTACCATATTCAACATTTAGATATGTACCTTCATCAATGAGCATGTGTATAGATAATGCATATGCTGAATATATAACCCTAGAAGATGTAAATAGCACATCTAATGTTCATTATATAGTAAATCAGTTAAAAACAAATGTTGATACATTTGTCCTTACAAGTAATCAATATATTGGAACTACACTCAGAAATGCGCCTAATAGATTGGTATTTTCTGGTTTCAAATATTTAAGCTCAAACTTTTTACTTAATAATTCAACAACAAAAGAATATGTACTTAGAGATTCTCAAATCTCAACATTAACTCTTACTTCAATGATGCACGCAACAGACTTGTGGTTAGCCCCAACAAGTAGTCCATCAACAATTACTACACTAAATTATAATTCCAATTATAATGCAAACCTAGTAATTCATATTCCTGAAGAATATAAAATTCAATATCAAAAAATTATCGACACATCATTTTTTGAAGGAAGAATTCAATACTATAATCTATTAGATTATGATTTTGATAAAGAAAGTGTTGTATTAAATGATGGAAATACCTATTCAATTAATAACTCTTATTCAGGTTCAATTGATTTACTAAATGAAAACCTAACAGCACTAAAAGCTAAAGGATATACATTTACAACTGATGAAGCTATTGATACTCAAATTACTGCAGCACTTGCAGAAGAAGAGAATAAAGTTCAAAATCCAGATACAGGAGATACTGATAATCCTAGTACAGGGGATACAGAAGAACCTGGCACTGGAGACAATACAGGTGATACTGAGGACCCTGGAACTGGTGATAATACAGGAGAAACTGAAACTCCAGGAACAATAGTAGAACAAGATGTGGCAGGCTATAAGGCCTTAGGAAATATCTATTATTCATCAGATAAATCCATCCAAGATATCCTAAGTATTGCAGGAAATTATATCCTACAAAAAGATGGAGAAAGATACGCATCAATAGATAATGTAAAGGTTAAATTTACAATTGATGGTAATCGTTTATCAACATCAGTTTATGTAAATAATTCATTAGAAGCAAGTATTCAAGCATACCTTCATAAGATTGATAATACAGAATATGGAGAATTTATCTATATGCAAAGTATTACATCAACAAATGGAGAATTACTAATTGATACAGATTCAACTACAACAAAGAATATCAATGAAATCTATTCATTTATTCTACAAGAAGCAATGGTAATTCAGTCTATTGAGCCAACTAATATTACTGACTTTAACATCAAATCACCAAGTAGTTGTGATTTAACTACTACATATGTTCACAACAATGGTAATACATATAGAGCTAACTGTGAAGCATTATCATTTGATTTAGATGATGCCATCGGAATAAATGAAAACATTGAGGTTTCCATTAGACAAATCATGTCACCAGATGATGACTTAGCTGATCCTGAATCAGAATATTCAGTTAAAACAATTGAAAAGATTTATGTTCCAGGAACAATGTCAGCTCATGGAATCCCATCAGCTATTAATAACTCAATAGTAATGTATCAAAATAATCGCTATATAGGCTCACCAATCATTCATATGGTAACATCAACAAATAAACATGATGGAGCAAATTATGAAATATCAGTTCAAGGAACATTACCAGATGGAATTATTTATCAACATAAAATCCCAGTTGAAATTATAGATAATGCCTATGGAGAAGCCTTTGTAGTATGTTCTGATGGAACAATCATTGAAGTATTATCTTTAAATAGAACAATTACTTTAGATAAATTCAAATCAGATACAAATCGCTTTATCTCTGATGTATTAAAGAAAACTGAGACTGTAACATACGCACAAGATATTGATTTAGCTCACACTGCAGAAATCTATGGTTCAAAGGTTGGAGAGAAGTCTTTAGAAATCGTAGTATCAGGAATTGCAGCCTTAGAAGAATCTAACGCTAATCATCCTGTAGATGTAGAAAACCTTAAAAAAGGTTATACAGCATTATCATATTTTGTCTTCTCAGATGATTATAAGGTAGAAGAAGCTTGTAAGCTTCTAGCAAAAAAAATCCTTTACTATTATGGTGCTCCAGTAACTGAAAAATATAATGTAAAGGTTAATACATCAAGTAAAACAGTATCCTTTGAATTTCTTGATGAGGATGGAGAAAAGATTTATTCATTTACTTCATCATATAAAGTAGTCAAGGATTCAAAATATAGCTTCATAGCCGCAACATCTTTATACAATACAGGTATTATTATATCTGATACTAAAAATGTAACTGTAGCTGAATTTATGAATGAAATAATGAAGGAAGTAATCCTACTTTCTGATTATAATTTCACAAGCAATGTAATGATGTCAACATCTGGAAGTACAAACCTAACAGGTATTATGCATCACATGAATCAAAACTATTATTCATACGACTACACAGTAGAAGTAATGGATACAAAGAAGGCAATTGAAAATTCAACAATTGAAGTAGATAAAGCTACAATCATTGAAGAAATCCAAGATACAGTAGATGATTGGACAAGCAAATTTAAAGAAAAATTTGAAAACAATCAAGCCTTCAAAATAGCCTCAATGGCAATTGGAACAATACTTGGAATAGTATTATTTCATGCAATATATATAATCTTCAAAAAAATTTATAAATGGTTAAGAAAGTAATCATAACCATATCCGTAATGTTAGGAGTGGGAGTAATCTTACTCCTAATATTACAAAATAAAGATTCATTTATAGAAACTACAAATAGATTAAGCCAAGTTTTGAAGATTGATAACTTAAAAAATTTCTTTGAACTCTATAATGAATCAAATAATGTAATCTACTCTGAATCAATAAATGAAATAGCTGATTCTGTAACAAATACTATTGATTCATTTAAAAATAATATCAATAGACCAATAGAAGAAATATTGTTAAGTATTTTATCTAATCTATTAGACTTTGGATTTAATTTTATTATTTACTTTTGTAACTATGGCTTAAACATAATCTTAATAAGTTTTATCCTACTTCATGAAACATTTGCAGGTGAACAACTTAAGATAAGAACAACACCACTAGCTTATGCTTTTATAAAATTAAACAACCTTATTATAAAGCTAAAACAAGCTTTAAAAAGAGGTTTTAATATCATATTAAACTTCTTATCACAACATAAACAAAAGATAATATTAGGCCTATTTATAATGCTTATAGCTAATGGTTTTATCTATAAAATACTTGTAGAATTATTAATCTTTATTATCACTTATTTTATAAGAATGATAAACCTGGAAACCTATTTAGTAATATTTGAAATAGTAGAATCAGTATTTATATTTATCTATCCAAAACTTAAATACATTCCACTATGGATATTCATACCAGCAGTTATTCTCTTTGTATTTATACAAAGTGTATCACGCGCTAATTATAAGCTTAAAAAGAATCATCAAAGATTAAAAGATTTTGTAAAAAATGATCTCACCCAAACATGCTTTATCAATGGATGTCCTGGTACAGGAAAGACATTGTTAAACATGAGCTTGTCCTTAGCATGTGAAGAATACTACATAGAAGAATTAGAATCAAAATTATTAGATTACGAAATGAAATATAAATATATAAATTTTGCGAATGTAAGAGCTCATCCAGAAAACTATCCAGAGCATGAAGAATATATTAAAATTTATAATTTATTATCAAGTCGTAAATCATTTATAATTTCTAATTATGCAATTTATTCACCATTATTTGAGGACTACTCAAAAATATTTAATTTTGATTATATGCGAGTTAATAAACCTACAGATACCTATCCTCTAGAGGAATATATCATTATATCCTTATCAGAATTTGATAAAGAATATAATTCCCATGATGATAAGAAAATTGTAGGTGAAGATGGTGCAGCAACCTTCTTTTCAACTGTATCACATGACCTAAAAAGGCATGCCAAAATATTTGTAGATTATCAGCTACGTCAACAAGTACCACTTCGTATTAGAGGAAATGCTGAATATTTCATAAATATTAAAGACAGAAAGAAGAAATATCCAATTCTATTAATGGTTTATTATCTACCATTTAAAGGTTTATATAAGCTTACCAAGCATTATATAAAAAAATATGAAACAAGAAAAAGAAGAATTACTAAGAAATCTTTAAGAACTGGACAAGCAACCTACAAAAGAAATGATATTACACTTCCATATGCAATATTAAGATGCGTAGCTTCAGGCTTAAAAAGAATCTGTGATTGGTTTGATCAATTTTACTATTTCAAATTATCAACAACTATAAGCCAAGAAGACGAAAATGATACAGCTACAAAAGGTAAGAAAAAGGCTCTATGTATTAACATAAGAGACCTAACTTATAAGAATCAGTATTTATATGATTCAACCTTCCTAAGCTTTAGCTATGAACAAAAGAAAAATAAAGAATTTAAAGACCTAGATACATTTACAAAACTATCTCCACCAAAAGAAGAATTAGATAAATGTAATTCTAGATTTTATAACAAAATAAATAATTAGTTTAGTAAAAAAATGAATCTTTAAACAAATCAAAACTGTAACCAAGGTTTGGTAAATGCAA
>CAMEKY010000015.1 GCA_945921565.1 uncultured Clostridium sp.
TTGGCGGATTAAATAAAAAAGATAATCATTTATTATAGTAATTTGTAACTATAACGGTTCTCTAAATTAATTGGTGTAGGTTACAAGATTAAACTCTGAAATAATCGGTGTAGTATCTATGAATAAATCGATGTATAATCTTTAAAGTAATCAGTGTAGCTTAAACATTAGAATTAAATAGAGTATCATAAAAAATTAAGAGAGAAAATAAATTCATTTTTGAAAATTTTCTCTCTTTTTTAACTAGAAACAGTATGTATATTTAATTAATTAAGTAATTAATTATTTTTGTAAGGGCCTCTAGGCTTACATTTTCTTTTGTTTGTTTTATTTTTTCTTGTATATAATATTGGTGCATCATCATTTAAAACCCACATTATACGATTCCGCATTCTTTGGAAATTTGTAGAGCCAAATGAAAGCCTAAAGATAGTTTTAATATCTCTATTTGTTCTTTCTATCGGACCATTTGAAATCCTATAACCATTAATCCTGTTAAAAGAATTAATTATTTCTTTACGCCAAGCTTTTAACAATTTCCAAAAATGGATATATTCCTCAATTCCTGATGTTTGGAATTTATATATTATTTCATCTAGCCAAAGCTCACAATTATCTATAGTAGCAGTAGAATTAAAATTTAAGTATTCCTCTTTTAATTCATACGCTCTCTTTAATGTATCGTCAAGTGATAACATGTAGTCTATTATTTGACGTAGTGTTAAATACATTCTCGATTTGTTGACTTTAATTCTTTTATAATGAAGTTTAGATTTATCTTTAGCTAATATTTTCCAATACTTTTTGTATAACCAGTAATAATTAGAGCCTTCAGATTTTAGATGTTAAAACCTTTTCATAACTCTAATTCGAATTTTCTGAAAATCTGTAAGAAGGTTTTTAACTACATGAAAGCTATCAGCTGATATTTTGGCCTTAGGAAAGTATTTTTGTGCAATTAAACGATAATGATCATACAAATCCATTGAAAAGAATAAGACTTTATCTCTTTCTGCCTGTGATATATTCACAAAATAACGCTCTAATGAATCTTTTTTTCTAGAATCCAAAACATCAAGTACTTTACGTAATTGTGGTGAGTAAATAATGAAGCAAAACTTATGCCTAGTAAGTTTAGAAGCATATACTTCATCTACACAAATAACCTGAGTTAATGATCCTCTATGTATATCAATTTTTCTATCAAAGAGATTTGTAACATATGTAGGAGATACATTAAAAGATTTAGCTACAGTAGTATAATTGGTATTAATACTCTTTAGAGCTTGCAATATTTTAATATCTTTTTGAAGAGTGATACGTTTCTTAGATTCAGTAAAAGGATTACTTTCTTGAAAGAAAGAATTACATTTCTTACAAGAGTATCTTTTTCTATGCCAAATTAAAGTAATATTATTTTCGGCTACATTCGCGAATTCAAGCTTACGTTTAATTGAACCTCTAGATAAAAAATCAAAGGAACCACAATTAGGGCAACAAAGATTTTTATCTACATTTAAGTAAATATTTATGATATGATTATTATGGATTGAGTCATATATCTCATATGATTTTTCATAATCAATGTTCATATATGCTAATCCTAATCTTTTTATGGCTTCATAGTCCATAAGAAAACTCCTTTCGTGTATAATGTTTCTAGTCAATTCTATTATACTAAAAGGAGTTTATTTTTTTATATTAATTTTTGTGATGGATGAGGGGGACACATTCCCCCTTTCACCCCTTTGAAATATACACTTAATAGTTTGGAGTTTAACCTACACCTTAGAATTTATAGTCTATACCACCTACACCTTAGAATTTAGTATAGCACTATAACATTAGATTATCTTTTTCTTTTTTATCATACGTGTAAAATTTTGACGTATACATTTAAAATAATATTTTGTTGCATTTTATCATTTACATGTAGATATGTATACTCATTTATCAATAATATGTATACTCATTTATCAATAATCATTGACAAATGGGAATAAATCCAATATACTAATTCTGGATGTATTCCACGATAAGCCAGCCGCTTTTGGTTAGTCTTTGCATTTGGCTTATTGTAGTATTTGCTAGGTTTAGCTTTCGAGTAGCTAAGCCTTTTTTTATTACTACAAACATTTTTTCACCTCCTTGTTTTTATTTTTTTTATCCTCCTTTCTAAGAATTTAGGTTTTTATTTAAGGCCCTAAACTAACATCTATCTTTTCATAAAGGGCATACGCTATCATTTGATAATAATTTTCATAATAATCTCTTTGAACCTGCAAAGAATGAAGCTGTTCATCTTGCTAAGTATAAACTCTTGCGTATGCTGCGACTTGCTTTTTAGTAGGAGCATTTTCAACCTTTATCTTTATAGGAGTAATTTCTTTAATTATCTTTTTCATCGAATTCCTCCAATACACTAATAATTCGTTTATATTTTTTAATGAGTTTTTTCTTAAATGATATAAGTTCAGCTTTTGTTATATTTTTATCTTTAAGCATCTTATTTACAAGAAGACATACTAATCTATATTTTATTTCGCATTTAATTTGTTGATGACGCATTATAAAACCCTTCTTAAAGCTGTGTCTATCTATCACTCAAAATAGACTTGAAGTTAAGTAATGTGAGTTCAAATGATAACAATTTGCACATCAAAAATAATATTTTTGGGGAGAAAAACGCTAAGATGAGGAGAAACCCTTATTATTCTCTCATTTAATATGTAATTTTACGAGAAACATTGTAAAAATGAGAGAATCTATATAATAACTTATGAGCAAATAAGCATAAACAATTGATTTTTCTCCCCAAAAGTGATAAAATTGGTGCGTAAACAACGAGGATGGTGAGAAAATGAAGAAATTTAACTACTCAAACTTAAAAAATAAAACTTGGGATGTTAAGATAATTAATTATTTGACTCAAATCCATGAAGAAAAAGGTAAACAACAATTGTTTTTAAAACAAAAGCTTGAAGAATTAGAAAAATTAGTTATTATTGCAAAAGTACAAAGTACGGAATCATCTAATGAAATTGAAGGCATTAGGACAACTAATACTAGACTAAAGCAATTAGTGAATGAAAAAACAGCTCCTAAAAACAGAGCTGAAGAAGAAATTGCAGGATATAGAGATGCACTAAACATTGTACATGAAAATTTTGATTCGATACCTATTACCCCTAATTTTATTCTTCAATTACATAAAGTATTGCTATCTCATACATCGACTTCTTATGGGGGGAAATATAAGAATGTTCAAAATTATATTAGTGCGACTAATGAAAATGGTGAATCATATACTTTATTTACACCATTATCGCCATTTGAGACACCAATTGCTATGCAAGAATTATGTGATGAATATAATAGAGCTCTTGGTGAAGGAGTAATAGATCCACTTATTTTAATTCCAGTATTCATTCATGACTTTTTATGTATCCACCCATTTATTGATGGGAACGGAAGAATGTCTAGATTATTAACGACACTACTTTTATATCGTTCTGTTTATTATGTAGGAAAGTATATATCACTTGAAGCTAAAATAGCCAAGAATAAAGATTTATATTATGATGCATTATATGATTCTCAAATTGGATGGCACGAAAATGAAGATGACGCTACACCATTTATAAAATATTTGTTAAGTACGATTGTTAGTGCATATAATGATTTTGAAGAAAGAGTAGAATTAGTATCAGATAAGAAACCTAGTATTGAAGTGGTAAGAATGGCAGTTAATTCTAAACTAGGAAAATTTACAAAGAGGGATATACTAGAACTTGTACCTTCATTATCATCAACTAGTATTGAAAGAAGTTTAAAAGGATTATGTGATTCAGGGGAAATAAGAAAAGAAGGTGTTGGTAAGTCAACATATTATATTAGATTAAAATAATAATATTAACTTGGCTTTGTATTAAATTTGCTTATAAATATTTTTTGCCGTATAAAATATGCTTATCATACCTAAGTGTCACGTTTGTCACGCCAGTCATATGTCACTTAGCGTATATACCTATAAAAAAATGGTTAGATGGTGCATCTTTATCTATAGAGGCGTATTGTATTAACATTACTTACCATACACATATAAGAAGCTTAGGTTTGATACAATTTATCGGGCCTTTTAATTGAAATAATATCTATAATTCTTGATTATCTTTTCTTTTTAGTTCGTTGAAAATAAGAAACTATTGTGCTAATATTATATAAAGAAAAGAGGAGAACGTATGAAAAAAGTAGTAATTTGTTTATTAATAATATTATCATTCGGTCTAGCAAGCTGTAGTGCTAAACCAAAAGAATTTTCTGCAGGTGGAGTTACAATCACATTAACATCTGATTTTTCGATGCAAGAAACTGATGGAGTCATTATGACATGTATTTCGGGGAATGTTGGCTTTGTCGCAAACAAAGAAAGCAAATCATTATATCAATCTGCAGGATATTATTCAATGTCAAATAAAGATTATGCCAAACTTGTTTTAAGTGTAAACAAAAAGACAGCAAGCGCAGTAGAAGAGTATTATGAGGAGTTGGAATCTGAGACTATAGAATATGCTTATGCGTATTATACTAGCACAGTATTTGGCCAAGAATATAAGTATATGTTAATTTGTATGCAAAACAATACTTATTATTATGCAATGAATTTATATACAACAACTGATAAATTCGATTCAAAAATTGAAGAATTTAAAGGTTATGCTCGTACAATAAGAGTTAGTTAAAGGAAGGACTTTTTGTCCTTTTGTTCATTTTATGACTAAAAAAATCTTTTTATACAAAAAAAATATTAATTTGGAAAATAATACCAAAAAAAATTACCACATATTTAATTTTTATGATACAATATATACAAAGGGTGTTTACGTAGAAAAAAAATAATTATGGGTGATTTTATGAAAAAGAAAATTTTTAAGGTTGTCTTTTTCTTGGCTATTACAATTACGATGGTTTTAATCCTATTATTAAACAATGATATGGATGACATTGGGAACGTACTTAAATCGTTGAAGCCGTTTTGGCTTATCATGGCATTATTTATACTAATTGTATATTTATTAATAAATCCATTATCACTGATAGTGATCATTGGCGATGATAAATCAATAAAGAAAAGTGATTCATTCTTAATAGGATCTATAGAATATTTTTATAATGGAATAACTCCATCGAATACAGGTGCTCAGCCTATGCAGGTTGTTGAGTATAGAAGAGTTGGAGTATCAAGCTCAAAATCAACTGGAGCTTTACTTATCAATTCAACTGTAAATCAAATTGCAATTGTTATTTTGTGCTTATTTTCGATGGTATACTATAAAGAATTAGCTAAAAATGTTGTTTCTATTAAAGTTTTAATCTTTATAGGTTTTGCGATGAACATTTTAGTTTTGTTTATGTATGTAGCAATGGGGCATTCAAAGCATATCAAGAACGGGCTAATAAAAGCTGTTCATTGGATTGTAAATAGAAAAGTATTTAAAGGGAAGTTAGCACATATTAGTGATAAATTTAATGCTTATTGTGAAGAAGCACAACAAGCATTTGATAATAGTTTAAAGAATAAATGGCGTTTCATACTTGCAATTGTATTTAAACTTATAGCTTTACTCGTCTTTTATTCATTACCATTCTTTATTTTAAGAGCATTAGATATTGATTTAGGACCAAATACATTTGGCCTCGTAATAGGAATGACTACATTCTCAATTGCGATGACATGCTTTATTCCAACACCAGGAGCTTCAGGTGGTATTGAGTTTGCGTTCCAATCATTATTTATAAATCTATCTGGAGTTACAAAGGCCGTTGCGGTATCCGGAATGCTTTTGTGGAGGTTGTTGACATATTACTTATTAATGCTAATAAGTTTATGTATATATTTTTATTTAGAGTTTTATGTTATTAGAAAGAAAAAAAAGGAAAAAGAATTAAAGCTTGTAGAAGTGAAAGAAGATACTGTTTAAATAGTAATCTTTCATTCAAAAAAGGAGGGATTTCGATGGATAACAAAAAAATACCTACATTTGACGAGTGTATAAATATCATTGAATACTTGTACCCGAGTATGCATGATTATATATACATATATGACATTAAAAAAGATTTGTATCAAATATCACCAAAGGCGGTTGAGAAGTTTACGATTCCATCAGTTAGACTTAATGATGTAATTAATGCTCATAAAATGTTTGTGTATGAGGAGGATTATGACTCTCTTGTAAAAGATTTATCAAAGGTTGTTAGTGGAGAAGAAGATTATCATGATCTAATGTATCGATGGAAGGGCCGCGACAATAAAATCTATTGGATACATTGTGTCGGTCATGTTGTCAAGGATGAAAAAAACGTACCTACATTATTAATAGGATGTGTAAATGAAGCTGGAAATGCTAATTATGCTGATAATATTACTGGCCTTTTAGGCGAAGAATCTTTTAAAGAAACGTTAAAAGCTAGCTTAGATAAAGATAAGTGTGGCTTTGTAATAAAGCTATGTATTGATGAGATGAAAACCATTAATGAAAAATATGGTTTTGAATATGGAAAGTCTATCTTAAAAAGAACTGCAGGATTAATTAACGAAGTTCTTGGTGAAAACCAATATTGCTATATGGTTTCGCATGATGAATATGTAATTATTGATTTTGCAAGTAAAAATATTGAAAATGCATGTAATCTATATGAGCAGCTACGTTGGAAGGTATCAGATGATATTGTAAAGAGAAGATATGAAGGTCTTTATACAATGTCTGCAGGTATTGTTAATACAAGTCAAATTGAAAAAAAAGTTGATATTGTTCTTAAAAAGCTTGAATTTTCTTTGGATACAGCTATTAAACGTGGTAGAAATCAAATTTATATTTATAATGAAGATGATTATACTCAGTTTATCCATAAAACACAAATGATTAAAGCTTTAAATGAAGCTGTAGCTAATGATTTTGATGGATTTATCCTATATTATCAACCTATTGTTGATACAACTAGTAATAAGACTGTTGGTGCAGAAGCTTTGTTAAGATTCATGTATGAAGATAATATTATTTCTCCTGTTGATTTTATTCCACTTTTAGAGGAAACTGGGTTAATTGTAGTTGTTGGACGCTTTATTATAAAGAAGGCAGCATTGTTCTGTAAAAAGATGAGACAGTTAATTCCAGATTTTAAAGTATCAATTAATATTTCGTATATTCAAATAATTAAAGGTGTACAATTTAAAGAATACTTTAAAATTATTGAGAATTTAGGTTTACCATATGACGCAATTACTATTGAATTAACAGAATCTGGTTATCTTGAGGATAATCAAGCAGTAAAAAATGCCTGGAATAAGCTTAAGAATGACGGTCTTGGTCTAGCAATAGATGATTTTGGTACTGGTTATTCAAATATTCATAATATCAGTATGCTTAGTCCAAATATAATTAAGATTGATATGGCGCTTACAAAGAACGCTCTTAAAACAAATTATGATTTTGAATTATTAAGGAACATTGTGTTACTTGCTCATGATTTAAATATCAACGTTGTTGTTGAGGGCGTTGAAACCGAAGAAGAGGACATTCGTATAAGACAAGCAAATCCTGATTTTATTCAAGGATATTATTATTCAAAGCCTCTTTGCGAGAACGATTTTGATAAATACATACGAAAATAGGTTTTATCTTTGGATAAAACTTATTTTCTTCATAGGAGGAGATAGATTGGATATTTTAATAGTTGTAGATATGCAAAATGATTTTGTTTATGGATCTTTAAAAAATGATGAAGCTATAAAAATAGTGCCAAACGTTAAAAAATATATTGATAATTTTTCTGGTGAGGTTCTTTATACTAAAGATACTCATTATGGAAATTATTTAGATACAAACGAAGGCAAACATTTACCAATTAAACATTGTATATTAGGAACAGTTGGGCATAATATTATTAAAGAATTAGACCCTAAAAATGCCAAAGTATTTCAAAAAGAAACATTTGGAAGTGTAGAACTTGCTTGTTACTTAGAATATGTTAATTCTAAAAATAAGATTAATAATGTAGTATTAATTGGAGTATGTACAGATATATGTGTTTTAGCAAACGCAGTTGTTATAAAAACACATTTACCTGAGATTAATGTAATTGTTGAGTCATCATGTTGCGCGGGAATAACAAAAAAATCCCATAAAGCAGCATTATGCGCAATGAAATCTTTACAAATTGAGGTGAGATAATATGCAATCTAATCAAAGAAATATATCAATGGTTATGGATTTATATGAGCTTACAATGTCATATGGTTATTTTAAAAGTAAAGATATTACATCTAAGGTGGCCTTTGATGTTTTTTATCGTAAAAACCCTCAAGGTGCTGGATTTTCAATATTTGCTGGCCTTGAGCAAATAATCGAATATATTAATGATTTGCATTTTACAAAAGAAGATATAAAATATTTAAGTTCTTTAAATCTTTTTGACGAGGAATTCTTAGATTACTTAAGGGATTTTAGCTTTCATGGGGATATATATTCTGTAAAAGAAGGCACAATAATCTATCCTAATGAGCCTATTATGACTGTAATTGCTCCATTAGTAGAAGCGCAAATCATTGAGACTGCTATTTTGCTTCAGATTAATCATCAATCACTTATTGCAACAAAGGCAAGAAGAATAGTCACTGCAGCCCAAGGAAGAGCTGTCTCAGATTTTGGAGCTAGAAGAGCGCATAATATTGACGCTGCAATATATGGAGCTCGTGCTGCATATATTGGAGGAGTGTCTTCAACCGCAACAGTGCTTGCGGGAAAGATGTTTGGTATTCCTGTTGCTGGAACAATGGCACATTCTTTTATTATGTATTATGAGGATGAATATGAGGCATTTAAGCAATATGCCATTACCTATCCAAATAATACAATATTACTTGTTGATACATATGATGTAATAAAATCTGGAATTCCTAACGCAATTAAAGTAGCACATGAGGTACTTGAGCCTATGGGCTATAGATTAAAAGGAATTAGACTTGATAGCGGAGACTTAGCTTATTTATCAAAAAAATGTCGCCAGATGCTAGATGATGCAGGCCTTAGTGATTGTAAGATTTGTATTTCAAATTCGTTAGATGAAACAATTATCTCCTCTCTTATTTTGCAGGATGCGAAAATAGATATTTTAGGAGTTGGAGAAAGATTAATTACATCAAAGGAAGAGCCAGTTTTTGGTGCGGTTTATAAGCTTTGTGCAGTATCAAAGAACGGAAAATTTGAGCCTAGAATTAAAATAAGTGAAAATGTTGAAAAGGTTACAAATCCTGCCCTTAAGGCACTATATCGAGTGTATGATGTAAATAATAAAGCTATTGCTGATTTAATTGCACTTCATGATGAGAATATAAGAACTGCAAAATCTTTAGAATTTATCGACCCTAAAAAACCATGGAAAAAATTAGAATTTAAAAATTGTACTTTTAAGGAACTCCAACATCCAATTTTTATAAATGGTAAACTTGTCTATAAGCTACCAAAACTAGATGAGATAAGAGATTATGTTTCATATCAGCTTAATAATGAAATATGGATTGAGGAACAAAGATTTGAGAATCCTCACTGTCATTATTTAGATATGACAAAATCATATTATAATCTTAAGAGTAGCCTTGAAGAAAAATATCAAAAAGAATGAAAAAAACTTGCAAAATATGTTATTTTTAATAGTATATTAAAACGTTTTGTAGTATAATAAATTCAAATGATGGAGGTAATAGTATGGCTGGAACAGTTTATCATGTATCAAAAAGAGAAAATGATGGTCGCGAATGGAAGGTATTCATTCAAGGATCGTCTAAGGTAATTAAATTATTTCACACTCAAAAGGATGCCCTAGATTACGCTTCTTCATTATGTAAAAATAAAAATGATGGATCATATGTTATACTTCATGGGCTTGATGGTAAAATAAGGAAGATTTAAAATGCGGTTTTTTAAATTATTTTTCTCCCGTATAGCGATTGTCGCATTAGTCATTGTTTTACAAATCGCATTTACAAGCTATGGAATTTATTATATGCAAAATAAATATCCGATTGTATCCGGAATAATGTCGGTATTATGTTTATTAATCCTTTTAAGATTAATCGACTATGATGAACCTGCATCATATAAAATCCCATGGATAACGTTGATTTTAATCTTCCCATTTGTGGGTTTAGCTATGTATTTGTTTTTTGGAAATTGCAGAATGTCAAAAAAAAGAGCTGCATATTTTGAGGATGTATATTCAGTTACTCAAAATGCCATTCCAGAGCCAGATGTAGAGCTTAAGAAGAATGTTATGGCATATGGACAATCTCAATATATTTTAAACACATGTCATTTTCCCGCGTACCCAAATTGCTATTCTAAGTTTCTAAATAGCGGGGAGGCTTTTTTTGCTTGCTTAAAAGAAGAACTAAGGAAAGCCAAAAAATATATATTTTTAGAATACTTTATCATAGATAAAGGACAAATGTGGGATGAAATACATGAGATTTTACTTAATAAGATAAATGAAGGGGTTTCCGTTTATTTAATGTATGATGATATTGGATCTGGTTCTAAGGTTAGCTCCAGATTTGCATCTAAATTAATAAAAGAAGGAATAAAAACGATAAGATTTAATAAATTTTATCCTGTTATATCAGTTATTCATAATCATAGAGATCACCGTAAGATAACTATTATTGATGGATTGGTTGGATTTACAGGTGGTATAAATATAGCAGATGAATATATTAATGTTACTCATCCATTTGGAGTGTGGAAGGATTGTGCTGTAATGGTTAAAGGGCCAGTCGTAGATTCCCTTGTCGCAATATTCCTGCAAAACTATAACGTAATGTCTAGACGTCAATTGTTTATCGATGATTTCATTGTTCATGAGCATAATGTGGAGGATGGAAAGGGATATATTCAGGTTTATGGTTCAGGACCAAAGCCGGTATATAAAGAGAATATAGCACTTGATGTGTATTTAAACATTATTAATCAAGCTAAGAAATATTTATATATTATGACTCCATATTTAATTTGTGATTATTCAGTTTTACAAGCTCTTGTTTTGGCTAAAAGAAGAGGCGTAGACGTTCGCTTGATGACACCATATAAGCCGGATAAAAAATCGGTTAATATATTAACTAAGTCAAATTACAGAATGTTGCTTGATGCAGGTGTTAGGATTTTTGAATTTAAGCCAGGCTTTGTTCATTCAAAAATGTTTGTGGCTGATGATGAATATGGGGTTGTAGGAACTGTTAATTTGGATTATCGAAGCTTTATTCACCACTATGAGTGTGGAGTTTGGATGTATAAGACAAGCTCCATCTTAGATATGAAAAATGATTTTTTAAATACTGCTAAAAATGATGGTCTTGAAATCACAAAGGAAAACTTTCATCTTGGTCCAATCCGTAGATTGTTAAAAATTATATTAAGTTTATTTGCGCCTTTATTATAAGGCGTTTTGTTTGAAAGGAAAAAAATATGATAGTATCACACGCATTGCTTCAAATTTTAGATTATAAAAGCGGAAAGATTTTTTTATCAGATGTAGAATTAGATTTATCCTCATCTACAACTATTGAATATATTTTAAAGATATTTAATACATGCTTAAAATCTTCTGCAAAGAAAAAAGGTGTTTTTAAAGAAGATAGTGAAGCTAAATTATTATTTGAAAAATATAAACATAAAGAGATTAACTTTTTAGAGCTTTCTAATAAAATTACAAATGATTTAGATCAGTTTTATAGTAAAATATCTGATTGTCCTTCAATGGATATTATATTTTGTGATTTTAAAGAGGATGGAAAGGATTACATAGGATTCGTTTTAATTGAAAACAAGGAAACTATTACTCATAAAGTTGAAAGTATTGATGGTAAGGCTTCAAATATAGTTGTTAAGAATTTATATACATTACCAACAAGCGGAATAAGTATTAATAATTTTGTATTAATTGAGCTCGATAGCCTATCAATTTATTCAACTGAAAAGAAAAGAACAGTAGATGGGAATAAGATTTTGATTTTTGAAGAATATTTAAAGGCAAATTTTTCTATGTCTTCATCTACTCAATATAAGATAATTAAAAATGTAACAGCTAAGATTTCAGAAGAAAACGGAATAAACCCTGCTGTTGCAATGTCGAAGGTAAAAACATTTTTAATGGAAAATCCTGAAATAAAGAATATGATGCCTGAAGAAATATCTGATAAGGTATTTGATACAAATCCTGAAGCTAAAGCTTCCTTTGATGCTAAATTGCACGCAACAGGATTAGTTAATAATATAAATTTAGATAGAGAATTTGTCCTAAAAAAAGCGGATTTTCATAAAATAAAGACTGATACAGGTATTGAAGTTTCATTTCCAACAGAATATTTTGCCAATAAGGACTATGTTGAATTTATTGATGAAGAAGATGGAACGACTTCAATTAAGATTAAAAACATAAATAAAATAATAAATAAATAATATCTATTAGATTCTATAGGCTTGACTTGATTGATATTGAGGATAAAATTTGATATAATTAATTAGATTTGAGGAAGGAAGTTTTTTTATGTATTCAGATAAATTAATAAATATGATTTTTCCAAATATGGTAAATGATTTAGATTATTATGAAAAAATATATCCCAAAAGAAATAATAGCTATGTACTTAGATTCGCACCAAGTCCAACTGGCTTTTTACATACAGGATCATTATATACTGCCCTAATTAATTATAAGCTGGCAAAAGATAATAATGGTGTTTTCTATTTAAGAATTGAGGATACTGATACTAAAAGAACAGTTGATGGTTCTACGGATACACTTAAGGAACAATTATCATACTTTGGTATAAAATACGACAATGACCCAACTTATGGCCCATATTTTCAAAGCCAAAGAAGAGATATATATAATGCAGGGTTAGCATATTTGCTTAAAAAAGGACTTGCTTATCCTTGTTTCTTAAAAGAGGATGAAATCGAGGAAATTAGAGCTTATCAGGAAAAGAATAATTTAAGAACTGGAATATATAAAGAATTTGCAAAGTATCGTGATATTACAGAAAGTGATGCAATTGAAAAAATTAAAAATAATGAACCATTTGTGATTCGATTAAAATCAAATGGTGATTTTAACCATAAATTTACATTTGTTGATGAGCTAAGAGGTAGCATAACCCTTCCCCAAAATGATTTTGATATTGTAATATATAAGCAGGATAAGCTACCAACATATCACTTTGCTCATGCGATTGACGACCATTTTATGGGTACTACTCATGTTATTCGAGGTGAGGAGTGGCTTACAAGTGTCCCTATTCACGTTGAATTATTTGATGCACTTGGATTTGAAAGGCCAAAATATTTACATCTAGATTCAATTATGAAGCTTGATAATGGTAATAAAAGAAAGCTTTCAAAAAGAAAGGATCCAGAGGCTTCTGTTTCATATTTAATTGAACTAGGTTATCCTAAAGAGGCCATCATTAATTATTTGCTTACTTTAGCAAATTCAAATTATGAGGAATATTTTTTAGAAGCTAAAAATAACAATGTTAACGATTTTAAATTAAGCATTAATAAAATGAGTAAAAATGGTTCATTATTTGATATTGCTAAATTAAATAGTGTCTCTAAAGAAACTATATTCTTTATGGATATTGATTGTTTAGTAGAAGAAATTAAGATGTGGGCTTCAAAATATAATACGAAATTATTTGATTTAATAAATGAAGATTTAAATAAATTTAAGCAAATCATGTCAATTGGTCTTAATTGTGATAATCCTAGAAAGGAATATGAGCGATTCGATCAAATTTATGACAAAATAAAATTTTTCTATAATGATTGTTATGAGCAAATGTCTTGTGATATGCCATATAGTGACGATATTGTGAATAAAACCTGTGAGGCTTTTATTAATATATCATTTAAGGATGAAGAAAGCGAATGGCTTAATAACGTGAAGGCAATAAGTCAAAAATTAGGCTTTGCTAAAAACAAAAAGGAAAAGGAAGCTCTTAAAGTTGAGTATATGTTTTCTGATTTTATGAAAATAATTAGAATAAAGCTTTGTAAAAGCGAAAACTCACCATCAATTTATGATATTTTAAATATTTTAGGAATTGATGAGGTTAAAAGGAGACTATTAAATGTATAGCTATATTAAAGGAACTATTAAAAAACTTAATCCAAAATATATTGTTCTTGAAAATAATGGTATAGGATATCAGATTATAACAGCTAATCCATATAACTTTCGTTTAAATGAAGAGGTAACAGTATTTGTTCATCAATATGTAAAGGAAGATATATTGGATTTATATGGGTTTAAAACAGAGGATGAAAAGGAATTATTTTTAAAGCTTATTTCAGTTAATGGTATTGGTCCCAAAAGTGCACTTTCCATTTTAGCATCGGCTACAGTACCGGAAATTATTAATGCCATTGAATCAAGAAATGATGCATATTTGAAGAAATTCCCTGGTATAGGTCCAAAAGCTTCTCTTCAAATTATACTTGATCTTAAGGGTAAGGTATCATTTGAGGATGAACTTGGAATTCCTGCCAATTCAAAATCTGATACTTTGGTTGAGGCTTTAACAAGCTTAGGCTATAGCAAAAAAGACGCGACAAAGGTTGTTGGTAAGCTTGATTTAACAAAGCCTGAAGGTGAACTTATTAAGGATGCATTAAAGTTGTTAAATAATTAATTGCTAAAAATGGACTAAATTTGGCTATTGTATAGTGAGGTGATTTTATGTCAGAAAGAATTATTGATTCAAATTTACAAGAAGAAGATAATGAGGAGGTTAGCTTAAGACCTCAGTATTTAACTGAATACGTTGGTCAAGGTGAGGCCAAGGAAATGCTTGATGTATATATAAAAGCTGCACTTGGTCGAAATGAGTCCCTTGATCATGTCCTACTATACGGTCCTCCAGGATTAGGTAAAACTACTTTGGCTGAAATAATTGCTAATGAGCTTGGAGTAAATATTAAGACTGTATCTGGTCCATCAATTGAAAAATCCGGTGATTTAGCTTCAATTTTAACTTCACTAAATGAGGGTGATGTATTATTTATTGATGAAATACATCGACTTCCTTCATATGTAGAAGAAATTCTATATAGTGCAATGGAGGATTATTATTTGGATATAGTTGTTGGTAAGGATAGTGGTGCCAAATCAATTAGAGTAGATTTACCACCATTTACACTTGTTGGTGCGACAACTAGATTTGGTGATTTATCGGCACCATTAAGAGATCGTTTTGGGGTTGTTCTTAGATTAAATTATTATAATACTGATGAATTATATAAAATAATTGAAAGAACAGCTCATGTCTATCAAACAAAGATAGAGGATGATGCGGCTCATGAATTAGCATTAAGAAGTCGTGGTACTCCTCGTATTGCAAATCGCTTATTTAGACGTGTTAGAGATTTTGCAGCGGTTCTTGGTAATGGAATAATTGATTTAAAGATTTGTCAATATGCCCTAGATAAGCTTAAAATTGATAAAACTGGTCTTGACCAAACAGATATAAAATATATAAAATGCATTATTGATCATTTTAAAGGTGGACCAGTTGGTCTTGAAACACTTGCCTCTTCAATCGGTGAAGAAGTTATGAATTTAGAAGATGTTTATGAACCTTATTTATTACAAGAGGGATATATAAATCGAACGCCAAGAGGACGTGTAGCTACCAAAAAAGCTTACGATCTTGTTGGCATCTCTTATCTGAAAGGATTGTTTTAATTATGAATACTGACGATTTTGACTATTATTTACCAGAAGAGCTTATTGCTCAAACTCCACTTAAGGATAGAAGTGCATCAAGACTTTTAGTTCTTGATAAGACTACTGGTAATATTTCTCATCATCATTTTAAAGATATTGTTAATTATTTAGATGAAAATGATGTTTTAGTTTTAACTGATACAAAGGTTATTCCTGCGAGATTGTTTGGTATTAAGGAAGAAACTGATGCTCATATTGAGCTTTTAATGCTTAAGGATATGGGGGATGATGTTTGGCAATGCTTATGTAAGCCAGCAAGAAGGGTCAAGGTTGGTACTGTAGTAAGCTTTGGTGATGGTTTATTGAAGGCAGTTTGTGAAAAGGAAGAAGAGGATGGAATCAGATATTTTAAGATGATATACGATGGTATATTTTTAGAGATTCTGGATAAGCTAGGTACTATGCCTCTTCCTCCATACATTCATGAGAAGCTTGAGGATAAGGATAGATATCAAACAGTATATGCAAAAAATCCAGGTTCGGCAGCCGCACCTACAGCTGGTCTTCATTTTACAAAAGAAATACTATCGGAGCTTGAAAAAAAAGGCGTAACAATTTGCTATATTACCTTGCATGTAGGCCTTGGTACATTCAGGCCTGTTGCGGTTTCAGATGTTACAAAGCATAAAATGCATTCGGAGTTTTACTCAATTTCTGCTGATGTTGCAGAAATACTTAATAACGCCAAAAAGAACGGTAAAAGAATTGTTGCAGTTGGTACTACAACAACGAGAACACTTGAAACGGCATATGATAATGGATTTAAAGAAACTAGTGGATGGACAGATATTTTTATTTATCCAGGGTATAAGTTTAAGGCAATTGATGCTCAAATAACCAATTTCCATTTACCAAAATCAACTTTGATAATGCTTGTTAGTGCATTTGCAACTAAGGAAAATATTATGAATGCTTATAATGAGGCGGTAAAGGAAAAATATCGTTTCTTTAGCTTTGGCGATTCAATGTTTATTAAATGAAAGGACTTAAAAAATGAAAAATTATAGTGATTTTTTAAATGATAGTAATCCAAGAGTTAAATTAACCTTTACATCTGGTAAAGAAATGTTAATTGAGCTATTTCCTGATTGCGCGCCAATAACTGTTAAGAACTTTTTGGATTTAGTAGAAAGTAAATTTTATGATGGACTGATTTTCCATCGAATAATTAAGGATTTTATGATTCAGGGTGGTGATCCACTTGGAAATGGAATGGGTGGGTCTAATAATCCTATTACAGGCGAATTTAGATCAAATGGAGTAAAAAATGATTTATCCCACACAAGAGGAGTAATCTCAATGGCAAGATCTAGTAGACCAAATAGTGCATCTAGTCAATTCTTTATTTGTCACCAAGATGCTTTATTTTTAGATGGACAATATGCCGCATTTGGAGCATTAATTGAAGGCTATGATACCCTTGATTTAGTTGCTAGTGTTGAAACAAATAGAGAAGATAGACCTCTCCGTGATGTGGTAATCAAATCGATTGAAAGAGTAAGATAGTAATGATTTTAAGAGGAAAAAATGTTTTTGTTGAAAAAATTGGGTATGAAAAAGTAAATCTCAAAGGATTGTACTATCTAGATGATTTTATTTCCTTAGATGATATCTTTATCGAAAAATCAATTGAGGAAATGAATAAAAAAGTACCTCGTGTATACTCATATTACATTAAAAATAATGAGTCACAAATCCTAGGAATAATATCATTTGAAGTAATAAGCATGATGAATGAATATATAATGAGCAGAATCCATTTTATATCAGATGATTTATCTGCTTTGATTGAGGGTCTTGATTTGATATTAGAGTGGCAAATTCTTAAAAATAATATGCTTAAAATAATTGCAAATGAAGGTGAAAGCCAAGCTAATGAGGTACTAATTCATGAGCATTTTATTAAAGAAACATTTAAGGATGGATCTAAAGGCTTTAAATTGACTAAACCAATTTATTTAGAAAAGAGAGGTGCTTCAAATGAATAATTTCTATTATGAGCTTAAGCATGTTTGTAAACAAACAGGCGCAAGATATGGTATTCTTCATACTCCCCATGGAGATTTTGAAACACCCATTTTTATGCCAGTAGGGACTAAGGCTACGGTTAAGACTCTTACGCCAGAGGAAATTGAAGAGGTATCAGATGGCCTAATACTTGGGAATACTTATCATTTATGGCTTCAGCCTGGTGATGAATTAATTGCCAAAGCTGGTGGAATAAGAGGTTTTATGAATTGGAAACATGCCCTTTTAACAGATAGTGGAGGATTTCAAGTATTTAGTTTAGCTAAAATTAGACACCACAAATCTGGCGCACCTTTATTTATGTCACCTGAATCCAGCATTAAGATTCAAAATAATTTAGGTGCAGATATTATCATGAGCTTTGATGAATGTCCTCCGTTTCATGCATCATATGAATACATGAAAAATAGTGTTGATAGAACAATTAGGTGGGCTAAAAGAGGCTATGATGCTCATCAGAAGAAGGATACTCAGGCATTATTTGGAATTGTTCAAGGGGGGCCATACTTAGATATTAGAAAGTATTGTCTTGAAGAGCTTGAAAAGATTAATTTTCCAGGCTATTCCATAGGTGGACTTGCGGTTGGTGAGTCTAAAAAGGAAATGTATGAAGTCCTTTCATATATGAAGGATATTTTACCTGCAAATAAGCCTAGATACTTAATGGGTGTAGGTTCACCTGATGATTTAGTTGTTGGCTCAATGATGGGTATTGATATGTTTGACTGTGTTGCAGCTACAAGAATTGCAAGACATGGAACCGCCCTAACTCATCGTGGGAAGGTTTTACTTAAGAACAAAACACATTATGATTCATTCATTTCCCTAGATGATAAATGTGATTGTTACGTATGCAAGAATTATACAAGAAGCTATCTTCATCATTTAATTAAGGCAGAAGAAATTCTTGGTGCAAGATTGCTATCATATCATAATTTATATTTTCTTAAATCCTTAATGGCCGATGTTAGAGAAGCTATTAAAAATGATAGATTAAAGGATTTTCAAGAAGAATTCTTTAAAGAATATGGCTTTGCACCACTAGAAGATATTATGAGTGGAAAGGTGAATGAAGGTACAATGAAGCTTCATGATCAAATAAAAATTACAGGAGAAGAAAACTAGAATTGAGGTTTTACAATGTCTTTATTAGAAGTATCTAATCTAAGATTTAAGTATACAGATAAAGAATTATATAATAATGCGGAATTTCGAATCCTAGATGGTGATCATATTGTTATAGTTGGTCCGAATGGATGTGGGAAATCTACATTTTTAAACATTATAGCTAAAAATATTATACCAGATGCAGGTAAAGTTGAATGGACTCCTCATATTACGTTTTCATATTTGGATCAACAGCTTAAGGTTAAAGAGGACAAAACAATTAATAAATATATATATGGTGTGTTTGAACCATTATTTGTTAAAGAACGTCAAATGAATGACTATTATAATATGCTTGCAACATGTGACGAGCGTGATTATGACAAAATAATGAACCGTGCTATGCAAATTCAAGATGAGCTTGAAAAAAATGATTTTTATGCAATTAATTCAACAATAGGTAATATTGTTAATGGACTAGGCATTGCAAATTATGGCATGGATACTAAACTTTCTCATCTATCAGGAGGTCAAAGAGCAAAGGTTTACTTAGCTAAAATGCTTCTTGAGAATCACGATGTTCTTTTAATGGATGAACCAACAAATTTCTTAGATAGAGAGCATATTGAATGGCTTATTAAATACTTAAATTCATATAAAGGTGCGTTTGTTGTTGTATCTCATGACGTTGAATTTGCAAGTCAAATATGTAATGTTGTTTATAATTTGGAAAATAAAGTATTTACTAGATACAAGGGTGATTATGCTTTCTTTTTGAAAGAAAGAGATTTAAGAAATGAGCATTATATAAGAGAATATGAAAATCAACAAAAGTTTATCAAGCAAACAAAGGATTTTATAGCTGCTCATATTGTACGAGCTACATCTTCAAAAGCTGCCAAGCAAAGAGTTAAGGTATTAGAAAAGCTTGATGTATTAGATAAACCTCAAGGTGAGCAGATTATTAAGATTAATTTTCCATTTTCTAAAAATTTGGGACAAGAGGTTTTAAAACTTGATAATCTGGTAATAGGATATCATAATAAGCCAATACTAGAACCACTTACTTTATTAATCAAGCATAATGAAAAGGTTGCAATACTTGGTCGTAATGGCGTTGGTAAGACAACACTTTTAAAAACCTTGATGAAAATTATTCCTACAATTAGTGGTACATTTAAGTTTAATGATTCAGCAGATATAAATTATTTTACTCAAGAGCATAAGTTTGCAGAAAATGAAACTCCAATATCATTTCTAAGAGGGTATTATCCTATGAAAACTGATGGAGAGCTTAGAAGTGTTCTTGCAAAATTAGGAATTAAAGGAGACTTAGCACTAAAAAAACTAAATGAATGCTCTGGAGGAGAACAAACAAGAGTACGTATTGCATTGATGACAATGCAAAAATCAAATATATTAATTTTAGATGAGCCGACAAATCACTTAGACAAAAATACGAAAGAAGCATTATATCAAGCTATTGAAGATTTTCCAGGCTCAGTTATACTTGTATCCCATGAAAAGGATTTTTATGATGGGCTTTTAGATTACGAGATAAGTTTTGAATAGGTGAAAAATGAAAGATTTTTTTGAATATGTTTGGACTACAAAGAATAATGAATTTATTGTAGTAGATAGAAAAAAAGCTTTAATTAGCAGTGAATCTAAACAAAAAAAGGCTAAATATACATTGCTGGCCTTGTTTATTATTGGTGTTATTTGCTTATGTGTATTTGTATATTTTTCTTCTCAATCTAGCTTTAAAGAAGCATTTTTCAATTATTGGTATTTATTTACTTTTGGTATCATTTTAAGCTTTGCATCATATGCTCCATATGTAAAATTAAAGAATTTGCCACAGCCAGAGGAGAAAAATGATATAATTAAAGGTAATGTCTATGAAGCTAAGGAATTTGTTGATGTATTAGTTTATACAAGTGGTAAAAATAATAATTTAGTTCCTTTTACGATAAAAGTGTGCTCTAATGAGAATTATGTTTTTATCAATGATTTTATCTCTATTTATCAAATAGAAAAAAAGAAAATGCGTTCACAAAAAGAAGAAAAAGTATTTTTAGTTGATGATAAAAAAATTGAAAATCTATACATGATTATTATCAATTCCATTGATGGTGACTTAAATTTTTTTCTTGATCAGGATCATGTTTATAATATTATAAAAAATTAAAGAATCCTCTCGTTGATAAATATCTTTAAATACCAACATAAAGGATTCTTTTTGTTATAGTTGATCAATTTCTTTCTTTAACTCAGTAATTATATCTTCCTCTTTAATTTTTCTAATTATTTGTCCATGCTTGAATAGTACAGCCTCACCCTTACCTCCAGCAATACCTAAATCAGCTTCTCTTGCCTCCCCAGGTCCATTTACAACACAGCCCATTACAGCCACATGAATATCCTTTTTTACAGTATACAAATAATTTTCAATTTCCTTTGCAATAGGAATCATATTATATTGTGTTCTACCACATGTTGGACAAGATGTAAATGTTGGCGTATTTTCTATCATATTTAAATTTTTAAGTATTTCCTTTGCAGCTCTTATTTCATAAATTGGATCATCGGTAAGTGAAACTCTTATAGTGTTTCCTATTCCATGTGACAAAATAGAAGAAATACCAATAGCAGATTTGATTACTCCAGAAAAAGTAGT
>CAMEKY010000016.1 GCA_945921565.1 uncultured Clostridium sp.
TACACGTACATAATCGATTGTACGTTCAAAACGAGTTGAAGATTCACTCTTTAATCCTAAATGTTGGCTAGTTTTACGAATAGAAAGTGGTTCAAAATATGCAGCCTCAAGAACAACATTCTTAGTCTCTTTTGTTATCTCTGTACTAGCTCCACCCATAACACCAGCAACACATAATGGTGTTTTTCCATCAGTAATTACAATGTCTCCTTCATTAAGCTCACGCTTATTTCCATCAAGAGTAACTATTTCTTCTTTATCTAAAGCTTCACGAACAACAATATTGTCACCAAGCTTATCAGCATCAAAGCTGTGTAGAGGCTGACCCAATTCCATCAATACATAATTAGTGATATCTACAACATTATTAATTGGTCGGATTCCAGAAGCAATTAGTCTTGATTTAATAAATTCTGGTGATGATGTAATTTTGACATTTTCAATCTTTCTAGTTAAGTACTTAGGGCACTTAGGTGTTAATACTGAAACCTTAACAGGATTCTTCTTGGAAACCTCTTTTAAGCAAAATTCTTTAGTTTTTACTTTCTTGTTTAGTGTGGCAGCTAAATCATATGCAACACCTTCAATTGATAGTAAATCTGAACGATTTGATGTCAAATCTAAGTCATATACATAATCATTTAAACCTAAATAATTAAGAGGATTTTCGCCAACAGGCGCATCATCAGGAAGTAAATATATTCCATCTTTATATGCATCTTCAACGAACATTTCCTTTATACCAAGCTCTTGAAGTGAACAGCACATACCATTTGATTCAACACCACGAATTTTAGACTCTTTAATCTTAAAATCACCAGGTAACACAGCACCAGGTAGGGCTACAATAACTTTTTTGCCTTGGCTCATGTTAGGAGCACCGCAAACTATTTGAGAAATAACTCCTGGCTTAATTTCAATTTGGCAAACATGAAGATGATCACTATCTGGATGCTCAACACATTCTTTTACATATCCAATTGTTAAATTTGTATTTTTAACTAGCTCATATGCTTCTTCAATTTCAGTCATATGGAAAGATATTTCATTAAACAATTGCTCATTTGAATAATCACTTAAGTCTAAATAATCCTTAAGCCAATTAGTTGAAACCTTCATATTACTTTACCTCCTTGAACTGATGTAAAAATCTTAAATCATTTGTGTAGAAATTACGAATATCATCAATACCATATTTAAGCATACAAACACGCTCAACACCTACACCAAATGCAAATCCTTGGATTTTTTCAGGATCATATCCTGACATTCTTAATACGTTATCATTTACCATACCTGCACCAAGTACCTCAATCCAACCAGTACCCTTGCATGTAGGGCAACCCTTTCCATTACATCTTGAGCATGAAACATCTACCTCTACTGAAGGCTCAGTAAATGGGAAGAATGATGGACGTAGGCGGATTTTATGATCTTCTCCAAACATCTTCTTAGCAATTTCAAGTAATGCCCCCTTAAGATTTGCAAGTGAAATATCCTCACCTAATACCAAACCTTCAAATTGCATAAATTGATGAGAGTGAGTTGCATCATCCGCATCACGACGATAAACCTTACCTGGACACACAATCTTGATTGGAGAACCACCCTTCTTTTCCATTGTTCTTGCTTGAACAGGAGAAGTTTGGCTTCTTAGCAAGTGCTCAGGATCAATATAGAATGTATCTTGCATGTCACGAGCAGGATGTCCCTTAGGTAGATTTAGTTTTTCGAAACAATATTCATCCGTTTCTATTTCAGGACCCTCTGCTATCTCATAGCCCATACTAATAAATAAATCCTCTAAATCCATAATTGTTTGGTTTAATGGGTGAATTGAACCAACGTTTGCGACTACACCTGGTAGTGTAACATCAATTGTCTCTGATGCAAGTCGCTCGTTAATTTCCTCTTCTTTTAAATTATCCAGTTTTACATCAAAGGCAGATTCTAAATCTTGCTTAAATGAGTTTGAAATCATTCCTACCTCTTTACGCTCTTCAATTGATAAATTACGCATATTGGCCATTATTTGAGCAAATGGGCCTTTTTTCCCAAGTACATTAGCCTTTTCGTTTAAAAGCTCAACTTTGTTTTTGATTGACTTAAGACGTTCAATTGTATTTTTCTTAAGTTCTTCAAGTTCATCTTTTATAGACATATTTTTTTCCTCCTAACAAATAAAAAAAGTCATCCTTAAATCTAAGGACGACATAATCGCGGTACCACCTTAGTTCAGAATATAAATTCTGCCCTCAACTTACCTTAACGCGGCATAACGGGCTTGATTAGAGCCACTAAAAAGTGAATTCAAATAGTCTCTTATAGGACTTTCACCTACCGTCCTCTCTCTAAATAAATTTAACTATTTTACTAGTCTTTTTTTCGCTTTATTATTCTATAATATTATATACTATTTATCTTTTTTTTCAAGTGATAAAGCATATTTTCCCAAAAAAATGGGATTTCAAGTGAAATCCCAAATATATTTTATTGTTTGTTTTCTTCTAGTAAAGCTTTTTCTTCTTTTTTACATTTGACATAACCGTAAATCCAAGCAACTCCAACGAATCCTACTAATGCTACTACAACAGGTACGCCAAGAGTCATAATGCTACTCATTCCACCAGTTACTGCAATAACGTTAGAATTCACATAATACACATACATATTTCTTGTAGTTATCTCTTTATAAACCTTATCATATGTTTTTGTTTCCTCAACTAGCCTTGTATAAATGTTATCTAGTCTTTTTGCAAATGCAGCATTATCCTCATCAGATAAATTATTTAATGCATCAATCTTAATGTTTAGTTTTCTTTGCTCCTCTTCGTTGGCAATAATATCAAATTCCAAAGAAGTCTTTTGATTTAATAATGTATCATTTAATTGAGTTAATAATGATAAAATTTGATCAGTCGCTACTATTGACCCGCTTCCGATATTATTTAAAGCAGTCTTAGCCTCTTCATATGTAGTATTAACAGATGTTAATTTCTTTTCTAAAAGCTCATGCGCCTTAACCAAATCATCCATTTGAAGTTCGTATCTTTGTTTAGCCAAAGTCTTATCATTTACATAACCTTTTTGACGAAGCTCAGTTGCCATAGTTGAATAATTTTGAGTGGTTAAGAAATCACTAATTCTTGCATTTATAGCTGCGAAATTATATGTTTTCCCATCAATCACATATTGAGTACCATTAACGATTCCATTAAAGCTACTATAACCATTTTGTAATAAGCTTATTTGGTTAGCTAGATAATCAAGTTTTGTATCAAAGCTTTGAACCTCCTTATACATTTCTAAATTTGTAGTAAAGTCTAAAGTTTGAATCATTTTTTTTGTTTTTGCAAGAGGAAGCTCGATTAATGCTTTAGCAAATGCTCTAGCTTGTGTACCTGATTTGAATGCACTTTTTGGCATCTCAACAAAATAATGTGAAGCCTTAAGCTCAGGTTCTGTATCAGTATCACTTTGATTTTCCCAGTATATTCTTTTCCTATCAACTCTAAAAAGATTACTTGAATATAATTCATCCAAATCAATTGTTGAAAAGTCGATATCAGTTTCATTTGATGCATACTGTGTTTTATTTATAGCGATGACTTCATTAACACTTTCCTCAAGAATAATATCTTGATATGTAAACCTAGAGCCATCAACATAGGAACCATCATTTAGTCCTGGAACACTTGAATAATCAAATTCAACTTCATATATTTCAGATTGAGGATTAATAACTAATGCAAGCATTATAAATAATATAATTCCTAAAACTGCAGCCGTAATTAATCCTGGAATTTTACCACGCCATATCCAATGGAATATATCTCCCAAAGAAACTCCACTTTCTTCTATATTCTTATTTTCTTCCATATAATTCACCATCGTATTATTTAAATAATACTACCCTTTCTATAATTTATATTTCAATTATACCATACAATAATGTATTTAAAAATACATTTTTTTACCAATCATGATATTTTCTTACTCAGATATTAGATTCATATTTCTTAAACCTTTTGGATAATAGTTTTTTAAAACTTTGTTTGAAGCTTTAAATCCACCAAGTATTAGTCCCTCTATTTCAATAACACCAAAACCATTATCTATATCTGCGCTTATTTCTTCACCTCTAATATAGTGAAGGCATCTTGAATCAGACATGTCTAGTGTAAGTTTGTTTTTAAAATATTTACCTAAGGCTTTAAAGAAATGATGGTAAGGTATAAATCTTCCTTTTTGTACCTCTCCAAGCTCAATTCCATAATTTACTACAGTAAGTCCTGATAAATCAATATCATCTGCTAAAGCATAGAATCTTGTTCCTTGTTTTTTGATAGTTAAGTTTGGATAATTCTCTAAATTCTCCTTAAGGAATTTTCTAATAATTCTTTCTTCCTCATTTTCCTTATTTTTCTTAATATTACGCCATCCTTCCACATGATCGCTTTTTTTTCTTAATAAAGCCATATATTGGCCTTCCCCTTTGCCTGTAAAAGGATAGAATCTTAACGTATTAGGAATAAATCCTTCCTTAGTATACTTTTTTAAGCAAGGATTAGGAGATAAAACATCAAACCCTAAATCAGTACATAAATATTCAACTACATCCTCATCCTCTTCACGAGCAAATGTACATGTTGAATATATTAAAACTCCATCTTTTTTTAGCATTTTAGAAGCATGCTCTAAAATACTAAAATCTATTTTTTGACATTGAAGTGGCAAATTAGGATTCCATTGATTTCTAGCTTCCTCATCTTTACGCATCATGCCTTCGCCTGAACATGGTGCATCAACTAAAATAACATCAAAATAGCCTTCAAGCTTATTAACTAGGTTTTCAACTCTTTCATTTAAAACTACAACATTATCAAAACCTAATCTTTCCAAATTACCAAATAAAACTTGACTCCTTTTTTTGGAAAGTTCGTTAGAATATAAAACTCCATTAGGAATTCTTCTAGCAATTTGGGATGATTTTCCTCCTGGTGCTGCACAAAGGTCTAATACACGTTCATTTCCTTTAAATTCATACATATTAACTGGGGCCATCGCAGATGGTTCTTGAAAATAAAACGCCCCTAAATGATGTAATACATTATTTCCATACTTTTCTTCATTATTTAAATAATAGCCATCTATATCGTATTCTATTTTTTCAAGAGGCATATTTGTGTACTCAACAAGACTTTCAAGACTTATTCTATTAAGCCTAATACTACGCTTAGGGTTTTCCTTATATGATTCAATCAAACGATTATAATCATCAATAGATAAGTATTCTTGCATACGCATTAGATAATCTTGATTCATAATAATTAATCACTTCCATAAACACTAGAATTCTATCATATTTCCAAAGTAAAAAAAAGAGCCTTAGTCTGTTCTGATACTAAAGCTCAATTTACATTATTTAAATATTACTTAACTTGAGTAAACTTAACTCCATCCTTAGTAACCTCAAGGATAGAATCTCCAGCTTCAAGGTTTAAAGCGCTAACTGCTGCCTTATAAGCATCAGCAATACCTCCACATACTGGTTGTACACCCCATGCTAATTGTAAAGAACGGCAGTCAGCTCTATCAGCTGTAGCATAGAATACATCTGTAGCTGGACGATATTGAGAAATCTTGAATGCAAGCTCTTGATCACCTTCAGCAACTACAGCTGCAACTTCGAAATTGTTGCAAACTTGAGCAACTGCAAGACCAATAGCATCTAATTCATTCTTATCATTTGGATATGATAATACATTATCAATCATTAGTTCATGATCGATATCATCTTCAGCCCTTTCATCAATCTTAGCCATATAAGTTACAGCCTCAAGAGGATAATCTCCTTGAGCAGATTCTCCAGAAAGCATTGTTGCACCTGTACCATCAAGTACAGCGTTATGAACGTCAGAAACCTCTGCACGAGTAGGTCTTGGATTTTGTTGCATAGAATCTAGCATTTGAGTTGCAGTTACAACAATCTTACCAGATGCTTGAGCAAGATAAATCATTTCCTTTTGCATAGCAGGTAAATCCCACGCATCAACATCTACTCCTAAATCTCCACGGGCAACCATTACACCATCAGATAATGCAATGATTTCTTCCATATTTGAAACACCTTCTTGGTTTTCAATCTTAGAAATAATCTTAATATGAGAATTGTTCTTGCTAGCAAGAATATCACGAATGTCCTTAATATCTTGAGGACGACGTATGAATGATGCAGAAATGAAATCAACATCCTCATCACAACCAAATTCGATATCATCTTTATCCTTTGGTGCAATATAGTTCATGTTTAGGATAACTCCTGGAACATTACAGTTTCTCTTATTCTTTAGCTTACGAGAGTTTTCGATACGGCATACTAATTCATGTGCAGCCTCATCCTTTTCAACAACAGTAAGAGTTAAATTACCATCCTCGATAAGAATTCTTCCACCTACGCTAATATCATCATATAAACCAGGGTAAGAAATAGCAACCTTGTTAGCATCTCCTAGATAAGAATAATCCATTGTGATACGGATAGTGTTTCCCTCAGTTAGCATAACTGGTTCATCATTTTTTAAATATCCAGTACGAATTTCTGGTCCTTTAGTATCAAGCATAATACCAATGTTCCAGCCCTTTTCAGCATTTAATGCCTTTACATTCTTAATACGGAATCCTTGTTCAACATGGTCACCATGTGAAAAGTTCATACGCATTACGTTCATTCCAGCATTAATTAATGCTTCTAATTGATCTTTTTGTTCAGAAGCTGGTCCAATTGTACATACCATTTTTGTCTTTTTCATAGTATTTCTCCTTATTTTTTTGAATAAATTTTACTTTGAAATTTGAATTTTCTCAAAATATGTATATAAGTATATAATTTTCACATACATTCAATATTATAACATAGATTTTGGTTTACACAATATTTTTGATTTTATTTTTTAAAAAAATTTAATTTTTTTTGTTAAATCTTGAAAAAAAATACTAATACGTTATAATAGAGATGTCGTTTTAATGAGGAGATATAATATGGAAAAACTAATCGGAGCCTGTATATTAGGCCAATCAGGTGGACCAACATCAGTTATTAATGCTAGTGCTGCTGGAGTTTTCATTGAGGCACTAAAACAAGATTGTATCACTGATGTTTATGGTGCGAAGCACGGAATTAGAGGAATTCTAAATGAGGAATTTTACGATATTTCTAAAGAAGATATAAAGGAACTTGAATTACTTAAGACTACTCCATCTTCTTCAATCGGTTCTGTAAGATACAAATTAGCTAATCCTGAAGTTGATGATTCAGATTACAAAAGAATTCTTGAGGTATTCAAAAAATACAATATTCGTTATTTCTTCTATAACGGAGGAAATGACTCTATGGATACATGTAACAAGATTTCTAAATATATGGCGAAAAGCGGATATAAGTGCAATTGTATCGGAATCCCTAAAACAATCGATAATGATTTAGTAGCTACAGATCATACACCAGGGTATGGTTCTGCAGCAAAATATATCGCAACAACAATGATGGAAATATACGAGGATGCGTGTGTTTACGATACACCAATGATTTGCGTGTGCGAAATTATGGGTAGAAATGCTGGATGGCTTACTGCAGCAGCTGCACTAGCATCTTATAAAGGACATGGTCCTAATTTGATTTACCTACCAGAAGTTGTATTTGACTTTGATAAATTCATTTGTGATGTTGAAAAATGTTATAAAGAAAACAATCACGTATTAATCGCAGTTTCTGAGGGTGTTAAAACAAAAGATGGCAAATACATCCCTGAAGCGCTTGGTGAAATGTCTTTAGATTCATTTGGACATGCACAGCTTGGTGGTACAGCTTCTATTCTTGCCCAAAAAGTTAAAGAGCATTTTGGTTGCAAGGTAAGAGCAATTGAATTTAATCTAATGCAAAGATGTGCACAGCATTTAGCATCAAAGACTGATATTAATGAAGCTTTCAAAGCAGGTCAAATCGCAGTGAGAAAAGCAATTAGTGGAAAGACAGACAAAATGATAGCTTTTAAACGAAACTATAAAGGTGGTAAATACCAATGTCAATATACATTAGTTGACTTACATGTGGTAGCTAATGATGAAAAGAAGGTTCCACTTGATTGGATTAATGATGAACAAAATAATGTAAATGAAAAATTCATTGAATATGCTTTACCTTTAATTCAAGGCCAAATGGCAGCTCCAATTGAGGATGGACTTCCAAGATTTGCTAAGCTTAATAAAATACTTAAATAACAAAACAAAGACTATTCTAAAACTCAAACTTAACTGAGGATAGAATAGTCTTTTTTTATCGTATTCTTTCTTTTACTTCAATTATATTATACTCATAGGTACCATCATTAGAATTCTTTTCAATTTTACCAAATGTTAGATACAATCCATCAGTTTCTATTTGAAAGGGAATCTTTTGATAACTACTTGGGAAAATAACAAACTTAAGTTCTTTTCTTCCATCAAATGCTTGACCAAGAAGCATTTTATCGCCCTTTTTAGTTGTAACCTCTTTGGTATTAGAAAGCTCAACAATAGCTCTTCCAGCATACTGCATTAATTCTTGGCCAAAGAATTTTGCATTATAATTTTTTGTAAGATAGTTTATATCCTTAAATGGGTCATATTCTAAATTAAAGCCTAAGCTCTTTTTTTCACCAATTCTGAGTTCCTCTAAAGATAATTCGCCATCTTGTTCTTTTAAATCTGCTCCATACTGATTATTAAATATATCCTCAAGTGGACTAGATGATGATAGCATAGACTTTTTTGTTGATCCAAAGCTATCAAATGCACCAGCATAAATTAATGATTCATATATCCCTTTTCCAAGTGAAGGAAGCCTTCTTTTAAAATCCTCAAAAGACGAATATTTTCCATTTAACAGCCTTTCCTTAACTATTTCTTTAGCTGTACTAACACCAATTTGATTAATTCCTTGAAGCGGATAAATTAAAGCATTGTTTTGGGATATAAATTCAACATCAGATAAATTAATATCTGGCTTAAATACATTAATGCCTTTTCTTCTTACATATGATATATTTTTTTCAATTAACGAATTATTACTGATCACACTATTTAAGTATTTTGCCATAAATAGTGCAAAATAATTAGCCTTAAAGTATGCCATTTGATATGCCAAGACAGCATACGCAACACTATGGCTCTTATTAAAACCATAATTAGCAAACTTTAAAATATAATCATATATTTGATTAGCAATTATTTCTGAATATCCAGCATTCACTGTAGAGATAACGAATTTCTTCTTATATTCGTCTAATGTTTCCTTATCCTTTTTAGAAACTGCCTTTCTGAGTAAATCAGCCTCACCTAAAGACATTTTGGCAAATCTATAGCTTATTTGCATAATTTGCTCCTGGTAAACTATAATACCATAAGTTGATTTCAATATAGGCTCTAAATCAGGATGAAGATAGGTGAAAGCTTTACCATTCTTTCTCGCGATAAACTCATCAATATTTTCCATTGGACCAGGGCGATACAAGGCTATTACTGCGACCAAATCATCAAATTTAGTTGGTTTAAGCTTGCGAAGAACCTTCTTAATCCCTTCCTTTTCTAATTGGAAAACTCCATCAGTATCTCCATCTTGTAATAAACGATATGTTTTTTCATTATCAAGAGGGATATTTTGAATTGTAATATTATTCATATTTGGGATACATTTGGCAATATTATCGATTAGCGTTAGATTTCTTATTCCTAAAAAGTCCATTTTAAGAAGGCCTAATTCTGCCAAATCTACCGCCTCAAGTTGAGATTGAAATAAGCTTGTTGACCCAAGCTGTAGGGGAATCTTATCAGTTAACGGATCAGCTGAAATAATAATACCTGCTGCATGTGTGGATATATGTCTTGGTAGATTTTCAATTTTTTTTGCAACCGATAAAAGCTTATATATTTGAGGATTATTCTCATAATCGCTTATTAGTTTATCGAAATCATTCGCCTCAGATGCGAGCTTAGAAATAATCTCAATATCTTGATTTCTTAATTTTAAAACTCTACCCAAATCACGAATAGATGATTTAATCTGGAAAGTACCGAAGGCTGATATGGTACAAACATGGTCTTCCCCATATAAATCTCTTGTATATTCAATAACCTGCTGACGCTTATCATCTGGAAAATCCATATCTATATCCGGCATACTAACACGAGCAGGATTTAAAAATCTTTCAAATAATAAATCAAATCTAATTGGATCAATACTTGTTATTCCCAAGCAATATGAAACTAAAGATCCAGCTGCGCTACCTCTACCAGGCCCAACCATAATTCCTTGCTTCTTTGCATATTTTACGTAGTCCCATACGATTAAAAAATAATCGTCGTAGTTCATTTTATGAATAACAGATAGCTCATAATTAAGCCTCTCTTTGTATATAGAAATATCAGCATAAAGCTTATATGAGGTTCTTTTTTGAAGACCCTTTTCACATAATCCTCGCAAATAATCTGAGGATGGAGTATTATTTGTGTTAGGGAATTTGGGAAGACTAACAGCTACAGGTCTAATTGTAACATTTACCTTGTTAACAAATTCTTCGTAATTCTTAAATACAATCTCATAAGAATAAAATTCATTTTCTATCTCTAATGCACTTTTATAATGATAATTACAATCAACAAGAGGTACTTCATTATTTATCATCGAAAGAGCTTCATATGCATCATAATCCTCAATATTATCATAAAGGGTTGGAGATATTGGATATGCTTTAATTCCTAATGCTAATGATTCATCAAATAATCTACACATTCCCTGGCGAATATTTTTATAAGATAAAGAAATACCAACGCCAAAATTTTCTATTTGCTTATATTTTTTTAATAAATCAGTAGGAGATGATGTTCTAATTAACTCCGTTTCAATACCCGAAATAAATAAAACATTTTTATATTTTTTTAGCTCATCAATCGTAAAAATATGTTCTTTAACCTTATCATATGATGACATCTTTATTAATTCTTTATAGCCGTTATCATTTATTGCATAAGCAATCATTTTATCAATTTTATCATCGCTTAAAGAATAAATTTTAAATTCAAGGCCAATAATTGGCTTAATATCATTTTTTATGCATTCATTATAAAATTTATAATGTCCATACATATTAGCATCTGTAATTGATAATGCATGATAGCCATATTCCTTTGCACAAGAAACATATCTTGATACTCTTAAGCTTGACTTTAGCATATTGTATTCAGTTTGCCCATATAAAAAGCCTATCATGCTTATCACCACCTGTTTCAATTATAGCATTTGATAGGCATAATTTAAAGTTATACTCCTTCTTTATTTTTCTTTTTTTTACGAACAAAATAAATAAAAACACCAGTTAATGCAGCTATTGTAATTGCTACAGCTATTTTATTGTCATATATAAGCGTCAAAATATCTTTAATCTTGTTTTTAGTTGGTGTAGAGTTATCTAGTACTGTTACAAATATACTTGCGTAGGTTGTATTGCCTGCTTTATTAGTAGCCTCAAATAAAACCTCATATTTACCAGCCTTTGTTAAATCTAGTGAGCCTGTATCAATAATTAATGATTCTCCGATTGCATCATCATATAAATCTGACACCTTAGCAAGATCACGTAGATTAATAGACGTATTAATGTTGACTTCTTGATCATATACCTCAATTAGCGGTGAACTTTTATAGCTAACATTTAAATTGAGTTTCCTTATTGTATAATTATTTGATTTATCAAACACTTTATATTCAATGGTGTGACTTCCATAGGTATAAGAGAAATCTGTTGAATCAATTATTACATCATCTATTCCCAAATCATCACAGTTATCACTACATTTAACTATATATTTTTTTAAATCAAAGCCCTTTTCATCCTCCAAATATATTACATCACTATAAGTATTTAATTCTAAAATTGGAGATTCTGTATCAATAACCGTAATTACTTTTTCTTGCTTTGTCACATAGCCATTACTATTAGCAACGCTTATTGTAACCTTTTGGTCTCCAACAGTAAAAACATCAAGCCCTTCTATCTTAATGCACTTAGTCAAATCGCCCTCATAAGAATCACTAGCCGTTGCATATTTAGTTATATCAAATTCCAGGTCACCATAATTTACATATACAAAATTTACAAGTGATAGAACAGGTGTAGCAGTGCTTCTTACTATAACCTTATAATTTCTACAGATTGTATTATCTCCCTCATCTGTGACAATTACTTCTAAATCATACGTTCCTTGGATGGATGGATTGACTTTTGAATCTAAAAATTGAATACTTTTTATTCCGTAATTATCTTTGATAGAAAAATATTCACTATAATTAAATGGCTTCCCTATTTCAAAGTTCAACTCCTTTATTTGAGTTATTGAAGGCGGTATACTATCTAAAACATTCAAGATAATATCCCTTCTATCGACCGTAGAATATCCTTTAGCTTCTGCAATAAGTTTAACGGTCTTTCTTCCAACCTCACTAGTAGAAATAGAAAGATTTCCATAATAAAATTTATCTAAAGACACCTTTACCTCTGCAGTGGTCATTTCACCTTTATAATAGAATTTTACCTCAAATTCTTTTAAATAATCATCAAAATTATCATTTACATTTATCGAAATCTCTGTCTTATTCCAAATATATCCATTTCCAACATAAGCAAATGATTCACGTTGCTTTAGAATCATAAAAAATGAGATTACGACAAATACAAATAATAATGTTTTTTTCTTCATAATCATACCCACCCACTTCTTTTGCTTGAATTAGCTCTGAATATTTCAGTAATCCTCTTATATCTTTGGCTCTTGCATAACGCTTCAACAGCATATTTTTGCATAATACTAATTAGTTTTTCATCTTTAAGTGCAAGTGCACATGGATAAAATACCTCAACAATTTTATTGCAATAATCATCATCAAAATGTAATGAGTAAAGTGTATCAATCAACAATCGCTGTCTTTCTTCTAGCTTTAATGATAAAGTATCGTATTGAATCTTAAATTCTTCTATATCTGCATATGCATAATATAAAAGCTTAGCGAAGCTTGTATAACCACTTCTTATGTGCAATTCATTTTGATTTACAATATCATTAAAAAGTAATGCATCATGATCATTTGGGTTTTGTTCATCTAAATCAAGTAATAAAAAATACTCATTTCTAATATAATAAGATCTTATTTTTCCCTCTAATCTTTCAAGATTACGATAAGAGTTGTCCTTTACATAAATGTATTTTAACTCTATAACTTGAGTTAAAAATAAGTTAGAATTTATTAGTGAAAACAAATCCAATTTTACCTCAAGTACTAACGGTCTTAAATATTTAAAAGGTAATTCAATTGATTCTAACTCTTTAATTATTAAATACGCTTCATCTAAATAACAAAGCTTGTAAAAAAATAAAATTTCAATGTATGCTAATACAACTAAATCGTTTAGCATCATACATGATACTAGCTTTTCGAGTTCTTTATATAGCCTATTTGCGGCTTTCATCTCGTTGTTACATACGTAGTATAAGAACATCATCAATCTTGCCCTATAATTTCCTAAATCCTCAACCTTTTTTTTGGCGTCTTCTAAAGGCTTTAGATCATTATTATATAGTCCTTTAAATATTCCTTCAAATAATTTTTTACTGTTGTTTATTGTTTCAATATTTTCTTTTGTAACCTTAAGCCTCTTGCATATCTCCTCAAGCATTTTTGGATTCGGTTTAATCCCCGCATTTTCAACCTTGGACAAATAACTAACGCTACATGTTTTTTGAGCAATAAATTCTAATGTTTTATTTTGCTTAGTACGTCTAAGTTTTATCTCCGTTCCCAGTAAAGCATAACCATTTTCATAGTTTTCAATCTTCCTTCGCAATTCTTCTATAAGTCTCATTTTTTCTACACTCCTTTATTTAATCACATATATTTTACTGAAAACATGTTCTAAATAAAAGATAAAGAGTTTTTGATAAAAAAATGTTTTTCTCAAACCTTTATTTCATTATTTTCATATATAATCATTGCGGAATACGAGTATATTTGTTCATTTATCGCAAAAAAATGAGAAATTTGATACTTAATATCAATTATTCTTATGTTTTTATTAAGAAAATCATTAATTTCTTTCTCTAATTCTTTTTCATGCTCACAATCAAAAAGTGCTACCCTCATTCAATCACCAATAAGATAATATAGTTAAATTATCTAAAAAAATGTAAAAAAAAAGCTTATTTTTCATATAAGCAAATTTTTTTAATCTTTCTTTCTGTTCTTCTTTGTGGTATGAAAGCACTTTGTAAGCGCTATCACGATTATTATTATATCACAATTCTTGCATTATGCAAGCGTTTTCTTATTTTTTTTGCAAAAATAAAGACATCTTTATTACAAACATGTAATTTAGATGTCTAATTTATAAAAGCTTATTTTAATTCAATATAGAATATGTTTGTTGTATCTGCTTTTTTGATCTCATGTGAACCAGCAGTTAATTTAACCATTACAATACCATTATCATCCGAAGTATAAACAGTACCATTTATTTTAATTGTTTGGCCCGAATATGTTCCCCTATCTCCTAAAACTAATACAATTGTCATATCAGATGATAATGTAAACGAAATAGACGTACTTGACTCAAGCTTTAAGCACTGAGTAAGAGTTAGGCCGTTATATGTAGCACTACCCTTGCTAGTTGAAAGATTTCCTGTAATGGTAAATACATCACTATTTTTTCCATCTGTTGTGAAATTATGTGTTATATTTCCAACAACAATTGGTGTATCTGGATTTGTTGGTGTATCTGGATTTGTTGGTGTATCTGGGTCTGTTGGTGTATTTCCACCCTCACCTTCATATGATGAATCACCTAAAATCTTAACCAAAGAACACTTATAATCAATTAACGCTTGCTTTAGCTCTGTGTTAACATCATAATTTTTATCCTCAAATGGATTACTGAAGTCCCAATCAAAATCTCCACCATCAATACGTCCTGCATATTTAATTACAGATTCCTTTGCTTCTTCAGCAGTTTCTAAATTATATGAATAGAAGGTTGATGCTGTGTCAAAGTTATTATATGAAGTTCCACCCTTAAGTGTTTTTATACTTTCTGGAACCTTTTCGTCTCTTGATGAAGCCTCATATGCGTCAAAGCTTGTGTTATTTGACTGATATGCTATATATTGTGTTTTAATGTTTGGATTATCATTGTACATTACGTTTCCATATGACTTGATCATTCCACCATTTTCACCACTAAATGTTCCTTGACCGGCTGCGTCAGTTCCTTGTTCTGAAATCATCATAGGTGTTGATGTGTTGTAGAAATAATTGTTTTCAACAAACACTTCAACACCTATGATCATTTCAGAACAAGGAACTGAAATCATCATAGGTGTTGATGTGTTGTAGAAATAATTGTTTTCAACAAACACTGATGAACCAGTAGTTGCACCTACACCATATTTAGCTACTCCATCATAAAAGTTGTTATATACGTGCACTGACATTGTTCTAACACGTGGGTGGCGTGAATCTGAATGATCAAACCAATTATGATGATATGTAATCCAGTTTTCTCCTGATTCACTCTTCATTCCACATAGTGACATTTTACCTGAATCCCAGAAATGAACATACGAAATAGTAACATTTTGTGAATCATCCTTTAAATCTAAAGATCCATCACCCTTCGCTTGATCTTTATCACTACCTGTACCACCATAGAATATATCGCAATTATGAACCCATATATTTTTTGATTCCTTAATTGAAATTCCATCATCTTGGAAAAGCATAGTCGCAAGATTTCTTACCTCAACTGAATTAGATTTGTTAATTAATAATCCCCAACCATACATTGTAGCGTCTGTACCAACGCCTTCAATTGTAACATTAAAGTTAGTAGTTCCTTTACCCTTTAGCTGTAAAGTACCCTTTTCGCCATTTAATGTTAACCCTTTAGCATTAATCTTTCCAATTATTCTTATTGATAATGGTTGAGTTTCATATCCTTTTTCATAAGCAGCTAAAATTTTTTGTAATCCAACTAGCTCTTCAGTACTGTTTGCGGATGTATGAACAGAAAGCTTAACTGTTTCAAAGTTAGATTGACAAACATACAATACTCTAGCATTTTCCTTTAATGTTCCATCCATATTGTATGCACCAGTAACCACCTTTTTAGAGTAGTCGTTACCTATTTGGAAAGCAAATCCTGAACGATCTTGGCTAAGTACATTAACATTAACTATTGACTCAGATCCTTCTTTATCATTAGATACAGGGACAATCTTTATCTGATAATTTCCTGCGGCTAAACCTAAAATATCAACACGATAGTTATTTGGATACTTACGAATTAACATTGAGTCAACTTTTTTATATAACATTTCAGAGTCTTTTTCACCCTTATAATATACGTTATAATTTTCAACGTCTTTAATGCCTTCCCACTCAACATAGGCTGATTCTAAATGCCCTGCTGATTTTTTTACCTTAATTACACCTTCAACAACTACATCACCTGTTCCAGTATTACCTCCACTTGTTATTGATGTACTTGTTACAGGTACACTTGTTGTTGGTACTACTGTTGTTGGTACCATTGTTGTTGGTACTATTGTTGTTGGTACTACTGTTGTTGGTGCAATTGTGGTTGGCACAATTGTTGTTGGTGCAATTGTTGTTGGTACTACTGTTGTTGGTACAATTTTTGTTGGCACAATTGTTGTTGGTGCTACTGTTGTTGGTACCATTGGTGTTGGTACACCTGTTGAATTACTTATTGATGGAGCAATTGTTGATGATACATCTGATGTAGGTGTGCTTGCTACACTACTTGAATCACTAGTCGTTGTTGAAATTATTTTTGATGGAACATTTACTTTTCCATTACATGCAACTGCAGAAATTGCAAGAAAAAATCCTGCAGCTAAAATTCCAACTCGTTTTATTTTTCTCATATACTTCCTCCTAAGCACTATATGAAAGCACTATTATAAACACAATTCGGATTATATCACAGACAAAATACTATGTAAAGCGCTTTCTTTTAGCAAAATCACTTTTCCCTTATATGTTTTTGTTTAGCAGGATCATTAATAACGTTAAAATAATTGTCAAATCTTGAACCATGTGCAGGGCACTCCCAAGTATTATCAATTTTATTATATTTTAATGCCACTTTCATATGTGTACATCTATGCTTATTTAGTCTTAGCATATTTGCAATTGCAGTAGAAATATTTATAAATAATTGCTTATGCCATATACTTCTTTTTGGACTTAAAAGCTTTATTTCATCTCCTCCATCAATCATATCTGCTATTATAATTGAACTTGCCATTGCCCAAGTAAATCCCCACATATTAAAACCAGTTGCTACAAACCAATTTTTTCTGAGTCTACTGTATTTTCCTATGTAGGGTATTCCATCTAATGTCATAATATCTTGATTAGACCAACTGTAATTTATCAAGTTGAAATCGAATAAGCTAGATATATTTTTTAAAAAAAGTCTTTTACATGGCTCCTTAGTATCCCTATCATATCCACCAACAATTAAATTATCTTTATAGCTTCTAAAGTATAATCCATTATCAATATTACAATATGTGCCTTCTATCTCCTTATGATTAATCGATACCATATAAGAAATTTTTTGTCTTAACTTTAGAAAATACAACCCATACCTATTTATAAATGGATAATGCGTTGCAATTATCACATTCTTAAAAGTAATCTTATTTTTTTCTGTATAAGCTATATTTTTTTCAAGCTTTACTATTTGAGTCTTTTCAAATATGATTAATTCTTTTGAAAGAGCATTTATTAGTTTAAGAGGATTAAGCTCTCCTTGATTTTTATGCTTTATTCCAAGCTTTATACTAAATTCCTCTAATGGTAATTGATTTACTAATTCTGTTTCATATCCTAATATGTTTAACACTCGTTTTTCATTTAAAATTTTTTCTTCGTGAATAGATGTATACATACAGGATGAACACTCTTTATAATCAAAGTCATATTTATAGCTAAGCTTTTTAAATTCAGAAATCGCCATTAGATTTAAATTTAGATAATCATATGCGTAACCAAGTCCATATTTTTTGGCCACATCTTGATATAATGTTTCATGATGTACTGTGATAAATGCAGTAGTATTTTTTGTTATTCCTCTGGCAATCTTATCTTGTTCAACCACCAAAACGTTATATCCTCTTATCTTAAGCTCATGAGCACATAATATCCCAGTAATTCCACCACCAACAACTAATACATCTGTTGAAATATCATTTTCAAGTTTAGGAAAAGAATTATGGCTAACAGTATCTTCCCAAATTGACTTATTTTCCATAGAAATCACCTGAATATATTATTTACCGATGTAAAAAAATAAATCGAAATATTTGCATTTCGATTTATCATTGTAATTAATTATGCATTTATCCAAGATTCATCTTGAGGATTCTCTTTAAATTTGCGTACTTTTGCCGCCTCAGAACCAGAAATGTAGTTAAGCTCTACAGCAGCATCAATTAGCTCATCAAATGTAGCTAAGCTTGTATATTCACAATTAGCATTTGCAAAAGCATCAACAGCTTTCTTCATTTGATATGTAAAAATTGAAATAACTCCAAGAACCTCAAGGCCCGCACTTCTTAAAGCCTCAACCGCCTCAAGTGAAGATCCACCAGTAGAAATTAAATCTTCAACTAATACAACCTTTTGTCCCTCTTCATACTTTCCTTCAATTTGATTTTGTCTTCCATGATCCTTAGCTTTACCACGAACATATCCGCATGGTTTTTCTAAAAAATATGATGCAAGTGTCGCATGTGGAATGCCTGCAGTTGCAGTTCCCATTACTATTTCACATTCAGGATATTTTTCAGTAATAATTTGTGCTATTTTTTTAGCTACATTATTTCTAATTTCTGGATAAGATAGAGTAAGTCTGTTATCACAATAGATTGGTGATTTAATTCCTGAAGCCCAAGTGAATGGCTTAGTTGGAGATAAAAATACCGCCTTAATGTCTAATAAATTCTTTGCAATTTCATTCATATTATTCACCCATAAAATCCTTTCTAATACTTAAATAAGCCTCAACTGGTGAAGTTGCTCTTGTGATAGGCCTTCCTACCACAATATAATTTGTACCAAGCTCACGAGCCTGAGCTGGAGTTGTAACCCTTACTTGGTCATCTGATACTGCTTGAGGACGAATACCAGGAGTTACTGTAACAAATTCCTCTCCACAAGCCTCTTTAATTGCTCTTACCTCAAGTGGTGAGCATACTACACCATCAAGGCCTGCTTCTTTCGCACACTTTGCATATCTTACAACAGAGTCGATCACCTCACCAGGTATACCCTGTTCATCATTCATTTGCTCTTTTGAGGTTGATGTTAATTGGGTAACCGCAATAACCTTTGGACGATTCTCCATTCCTTCAAAAGCTTCCATCGCAGCCTTCATCATCTTTACTCCACCAGCTGCATGTACATTAACAATATCAACACCAAGAGTTGCAAGTCTTTTCATCGCACTTTTTACAGTATTAGGAATATCATGAAGCTTTAAATCTAAGAAAACCTTATGTCCTAGCTTTTTAATTTCACTTATGATTGATGGTCCTTCACTATAAAACAGCTCCATACCACACTTAACATACAATGATTCATTTTTAAATTGACTTAAAAATTCTAACGCTTTTTCCTTTGATTCAAAATCTAATGCAACAATAACCATATTACTTATTTTCCTTTCTATGAGCATATCCGATAGCTTCTTTAATATCATTAAATCCATATTTTTCTAAAACAGCAGGAAGCTCTTCTATAATCTTTTTTGATGCATATGGGTCAATTAAATTAGCTGTGCCAACCATTACTGCACTTGCACCGGCATATAGGAACTCAAGTACATCCTCAGCATTCATGATTCCACCCATACCAATGATTGGAATATTTACAGCCTCATATACCTGATAAATCATCCTTATTGCAACAGGCTTAATTGCAGGGCCAGATAAGCCTCCCGTTTTATTAGCTAAAATAGGACGACCTGTTCTTAAATCTAATCTCATACCCATAAGTGTATTTATCATAGTAATACCATCCGCACCTGCTTTCTCAACGGCCTTAGCAATTGAGACAATATCACTAACATTTGGTGATAATTTTACATAAAGAGGCTTTTTAGATACAGCCTTAACTGCCTTTGTAATTTCGTAAGCAGATTCTGGACTTGTACCAAATGCTAATCCACCTTGATGAACATTTGGACATGATATATTTAATTCAAATGCTTTAATTTTTTCTACTTCGGATAGTCTTTTTGCTACCTCACAATAATCCTCTATGGTATTACCTGCAATATTTGCGATAATTTCTGTATCAATATTTGCAAGTTCAGGTATTTTTTTCTCCATTACAGCATCAATACCAGGATTTGCAAGACCAATTGCATTAAGCATACCGCCATAAACCTCACAAACACGTGGTGTAGGATTTCCAAGTCTTTGTTCCTTTGTTGTAGCCTTAAGACAAATGCCACCTAAAATTGATATATCGTATAAAGAATTAAGTTCTTCTCCAAATCCACAAGTACCAGACGCAGGGATAATAGGATTTTTTAAATTTAAACCAGGTAGACTTACATTAAGCTTTGTCATAATTAATTACCCCCAATTCAAATACTGGACCTTCTTTACATACTCTTAGCATACCCTTTTCAAGCTCTCTTGGGCGACATGCACAGCCGTAACAAATACCAATCCCACAGGCCATTCTTTCCTCAAATGAAATATAGCCTTCCTTATGTCCATAATACTTTTTATCAATTGCCTCAAGCATTCTTGATGGTCCACACGCATAAATAACATCAAAATCAATATTATATTCCTCGATTGCCTTTATTACATTACCATGAAATCCATAAGAACCATCATCTGTAGTTACAATAACCTTACCATACTTACTTAGTTCATCCTCAAGAATAACTTGACTCTTGTCTCTAAATCCAAGTACGAATGTAATCTCATTTTCCCTAACTAAGCTTTTAGCAAGGTAATATAGAGGTGGAACACCAATTCCTCCACCTACTATAAGTACCTTCTTTTTACTAACATGTGGGAATCCAGATCCTACAGGTCCAAGTACGCTAACTATAGTTCCTTCTTTATATGTAGATAATTCTTTTGTACCAGCACCAACAACACGATAAATTATACTCAAGCTTTTTTCAGTACAATCAAATACAGAAATAGGTCTTCTTAATAACAAGCTAGAATCATTAATTTTAACATTAACAAACTGTCCTGGTAAAGCTTTTAAATTACCCTCAAATGTCATTTTATAAATA
>CAMEKY010000017.1 GCA_945921565.1 uncultured Clostridium sp.
TCAGTCGAGCCAAATTTGCAGAATATCCCAATTAAGACTGAGCAAGGTCGATTGATTAGAAAACTATTTGTTCCTTCAGATAAGAATAATTGTTTCTTTGCGGCTGATTATTCGCAAATTGAGCTAAGAGTTCTTGCTCATTTAGCAAATGTTAAAAAACTCCAAGAAGCATTTAATAGTGACCAAGATATTCATAGTCAAACTGCAAGAGAAATATTTGGACACGATGATATAACTGCCGATGAGAGAAGAAAAGCTAAAGCTGTAAATTTTGGAATAATTTATGGTATTTCCGCATATGGACTAGCGACTGATATTTGTATAACTAATTCAATGGCAAGTCAATATATCAACAGATATTATCAAATATATCCAGAAATAAAAGATTATATGGATAATATGATTGAATTTTGCAAAGAAAATGGATATGTATATACAATTAAAAACCGAAAAAGATTTATACCAGATATTAATTCTAAGGTTTATAATCTAAGAGAATTTGCCAAACGTACAGCGATGAACGCTCCTATTCAAGGAAGTGCAGCAGACATTATCAAGATTGCAATGATTAATATTGATAAAAAGCTTACTAAAAATAATTTTAAGAGTAAAATGCTTCTTCAAATTCACGATGAATTATTATTTGAGGTTGCAGCAGGAGAAGAAAAATCACTTGAGGATTTAGTAGTATATGAGATGGAAAATGCAATTAAACTTAATGTTAAACTTTCAGTTTCTCATGATTTTGGTCATGATTGGTATGAGGTGAAGTAATGGATAATGAAATCTTACTTAAGCGTAGGTCAATAAGAGAATATAGTAATACTGATATTCCTGCTGATACCTTAGAAAGTATTTGTAAGATAGGTATGTATGCACCTACTGCAAGAAATCAACAAACCTGTGATTTTATAATTGTAAAGGATAAGAATACCTTAGAGAAATTATCCAATTTATCAAGCCATAGTTCATTTATAAAAAATGCCAATGCTATAATTTGTTTAGCACTTGCACCTAAAGAAAATTTGGCTACTCCTGATATGGCGTCCCAAGACCTTGCAAACATTATGACTTATATGTCACTTGAGGCTACTAGTAAAGGAATTGGTTCTTGCTATATAGGTATCTATCCTAAAGAAGATAGAATTAGCTATGTTGATAATGTACTAAATATTAAAAATGGATATCATGCTTGTGCAATACTTGCTCTAGGATATCCAAAAGATCTAAGCTTATTTGCTGAAAAACCAAATAAAATTAATTTAAGAAGAATTCATAAGGAGTGGTTTTAATGCCTGAATTACCTGAGGTTGAAACGGTTAGAAGATGCTTAATTGAAAGTGTTTTAAATCATAAAATTGTAAATATTACTTCAAATTATCCCAAAATGGTAGAAGGAGATTTTGATGAATTTAAAACATCTCTTATTAATCATCAATTTGTAGATATAAATAGAAAAGGTAAATATCTTATATTTAAGCTTGATAATATAAATTTGATTTCACATCTTCGAATGGAAGGTAAATTCTTTTATCAAAAAAAGGATGAACCGACTAATAAGCATATTCATATGATTTTTACATTAGATAATGATTATGAACTAAGGTACCAGGATACTAGGAAATTTGGCCGAATGGTACTTAAAAAAGATGATGAGTTATTTACAACTAGTCCTTTATCTAAGATTGGACCTGATGCAAATTCTAGCGAAATTGATCTTAACGATTTTTATAATAAGCTTCATAAAAAAAATAATACGATAAAGGAAGCTCTTTTAAATCAGGAAATTATAAGTGGACTTGGAAATATATATGTTGATGAGGTTTTAGCTTTATCCCATGTTAATCCATTAAGAAAAGCAACAATGATAAGTATAGATGAATGTAGGACTATTTTAATATCAGCTAAGGAGATATTAAATAAGGCTATAATTTATAAGGGTACAACAATTCGTTCCTATACATCAAGCTTAGGTGTTAAAGGAGGATTTCAGGATTTTTTATTAGTTCACACAAAGACTATTTGTCCATATTGTAGTCAAAAATTAAGTAAAACGAAGATTGGTGGAAGGACAAGTTATTTTTGTGAAAAATGTCAAAGGTAGTGATTGAATGACAAAGGTAGTAGGAATAACGGGCTCAATAGCTTGTGGTAAAAGCTATGTATCTAATTACTTAATAAAAAAAGGCTATGAGGTAATTGATACGGATTATATTTCCCATGAAATAACAAAAAAAGGACAGATAGGGTATATGCGTCTTAAACAAGAATTTCCCGAAGCCTTTGCTGGTGAAGAGCTTGATCGTAAGATTTTAGGTCAAATAATATTTAATGACTATTCGAAAAAGGAAAAGCTTAATAATATTTTACATCCAATTATATATAATGAATGTAAAAAATTGATTAATGAAGCTAAAAATGATATTATATTTTTAGATGTTCCTCTCTTATTTGAAGCGCATTTTGATACTTTATGTGATATAACAGTTTGTGTATATACATCAAGTGATACTCAGCTAAAAAGACTTATGAATAGAGATTTGTTGTCTATGGATGAAGCTATAAAAAGAATTGATGCTCAAATGCCTTTAGATACAAAGATGAAATTGGCTGATTTGTTAATAAAAAGTGAAGAGGATTTTAAATTAACAAACGATAATATAGAAAATATGATTAAATTAATTAAGGAGAAATGTAATGGCTAAACAACTAGAAACATCAGAACGTGCTAAAAAGGATTATTTAAAAACACGTTATTATAAGACAAATATTTTATTAATAATGGAATATGTGAAAAAGTATTTTGAAGAGCAATCGGATATAAAAATAGTTTCTTATGATACAAATTATAATGAAATATCAATTGATCATCCAATGTATAATATGACAGTTAGATTTGTTCAGGTTGCAACTCAAGAAGCTGCAGTTGATATCTTTATTGATTCATATTTCTTGTTTGATTTTTCTAAGACAAAGAATATAATTAATAATTTTTATGAAATGCTAAACCAAAAATATGAATTTATTGGTCTTGCACTTCACAAGGAAGGCTAGTGATTAAAATGGCAGATTTAGATAAGTCTCAATTTAATATTTGTTCAAGCTTTACACTATCTTGGGATGATATAAACTGCCTAGTACTTTTATATCAACCGATAATAGGGTCTGAGGCTATGTCCTTGTATTTTACTTTTAATTCGCTAATTTTGCGTAAGAATTTAGAGTCTGAAAAGTTAAGTCATATATTTTTATATGATATGCTTGGATATGATGAAAAGAAATTTGTATATTATAGACATGTCTTAGAAGCAATTGGTCTTCTTACAACCTACTATGATGATAATTCCTATGTCTATTTACTTAGCGCTCCATTAAGCCCTAAAAAATTCTTATCTGATGGTGTGCTTGGTGTAATGCTTTGTAGCAAGGTTGGTTATGATGTGTTTAATAGCCTAAGAGCTAGCTTTAAGGTTGTTAAGCTACTTAGTAAATAAGAAAAATTCAAGAAATATAAAAATATCAAATTATGAATTTGATATGAATGCTTTTTTACATGATATTGACACAAGTCATATTGAAACTGGAGTTACAGATGATTTCAAAGAAAAAATTCTTGAAACCGCAAAGGTATATTCATTTGATGAAGGGGACATGGCAGGTTTATTTGTTGATTCATTAAATAGTGCAGGCTATTTTGATTCATCAATATTAAAGAAAAAAGCAAAAGTCTTGTATACATATAAGTATAATAACAATCTTCCATCATTTTCTAAAAATAAAGAGATTAGTGATAATGATGAAATCAAAGCAATTGAAAATGCAAGTGGAGAAGAATTCTTAAAAGCGATTTTAGGAAGTAGCTTTAAAAAAGAAGATTTAAATACATTAAATGAATTGAATAATTGTATAAATTTGAATCCTTCTGTAATTCGAATTTTGGTAATGCATGTAATTCGTATTATTAAAGCTAAGGAAAGTGTAGATAATCCATTAAGGATGCCACCTATTTCATATTTTAAAAAGGTTGCAGATGATTGGGTTTTAGAAGGTACAACAGATGTATATACTGCCTATAATAAATATGTATTAGGAATCAATAATGATTCAGCTAAGCCAAAAAATACATATAAGAAAAAGAATCCTGTAAGGAAAAAGGATAAATATGAGCTTGAAAATGAAAATAAAGACGCAATGGATGGAATGGAGGTATTATAATGAATAAAATAAAATTAAAAAAAGATAATTCTACTGATTTTTTACAAGAAATAGCCTCATCACCACTTCTTAAGGAATATGATGTTACAATAAATAATTGTAATATGTTTAATCAATATCTTAAGATTACATTAAATTGTGAAAATTGCAAATCCTTTTTAGATTGTAAGAATGAACCTAAGGGTATGTCTGCCTATATTGAACGTAATCCAAGCTCTTATCAATTAAAAAGAAAATATTGTAAATATATGCTTGAAGAGCAAAGGAAGGAAGAAATTGCCAAGAGATTTCAAACCTTATTTATGCCAAAAGCGATTAAGGATGCAAACTTTAAAGAGTTTAATGTAGCTTCCTTATCTAGACAAAAAATTTTAAAATTTGCAACTGAATTTGCGGCCAACTATAAAAATGGTAATCAAACTAAGGGCTTATATGTAGCAGGTAATTTCCAGATTGGCAAAACTTATGCTTTGGCAAGCATTGCCAATTTACTTGCAGAAAATGGTATTGATTCATTATTAATCTATTTACCAGATATGATTAGAGAATTAAAATCATTGCTTAATAGTGGTGAATTTGAAGATAAAATTAATTTACTTAAGTCTGTAGATGTATTAATGCTTGATGATATTGGAGCTGAAATGCCTTCTGCATGGGTTAGAGATGAAATCTTATGCCCAATTTTAAATTATCGTTTACAAGAAGGTCTTCCGGTATTTTTCTCATCAAATTATACAATTAATGGTTTAAGAGATTTTTATACTCGAATTGATAACAGTGCAAATAATGCAGACAGATTAATCGCAAGAATTAAAAATGTATCTGTATTTATAGAAATGGAATAAGATATGAATATAGTATTTGGTGGTTCATTTAATCCTCCAACTAAGGCTCATATGGAGATTTTAGATTTGCTTAATAAAGAATTTAAGCCAGATAATATTTTAGTAATACCAACAGGTGACTCTTATACTTGGAAAAAAATAACACCTTTTTATCATCGTTTTGAAATGGCAAAAATTGCGTTTAAGGATTTCAAGGTTCTTGATATTGAGCAAGAAGATAAGTATAAGGGTACAATTAATACATTAAGGTATTTAAGTACAATGTATTCAAATATATATTTTTGTATGGGTGCTGATAATATTATTCATATAAAAGAATGGATTAATTATGAGGACCTGCTTAAAGAATTTCACTTTATTATCATTAAAAGAGAAAATATTGATATTGATATGTTTATCAATGATAATTTGAGGGAATATAAAGATAAATTTATTATTTTTGAGTATAATAATGATATTAGTGCGACTAAATTTCGCCACAATAAGGATAAGGATTTAGTTGATTGGGCTGTTTATGAATATATAATTAAGAATCATTTATATTAGGAGTTGATATTGTGATGTACAATGGATTTATCAAGGTATGTGCCATTACACCTAGCCTTAAGGTTGGAAATCCGCATGAAAACGTAAGTGAAATGCTAAGACTTGTTAAAGGTAATAAGGCTTCGTTTGCAGTTTTTCCAGAGCTTTCTGTTACAGGTTATACGTGTGGTGATTTATTTTTCCAAAGTATGTTATTAAATGAAACTAAGGATGAAATAAGAAGATATGTTAAAGAGAATGAATTTGATGGTGTTTCTTTTTTAGGTGCGCCATTTCAGGTAAATGGTTCTTTATATAATTGTGCATTCGTAGTATATAAAAACAAGCTAATAGGTATTGTACCAAAAAGAAGCATTCCTAACAGTAAGGAATTTTATGAAAAAAGATGGTTTAGATCAGCCACATCAATAGATGTTGATAAGGTATATTTTATGGATGAATGGATTCCTTTTGGCAATCTTATTTTTGATGATAATGACCATAATCTTCATTTTGGTGTTGAGATATGTGAGGATATGTGGGCTCCTATTGCTCCATCAAATATCTTAGCTTACTATGGTGCGAATTTGATTTTTAACCTATCAGGCTCAAATGAAACTCTTGGCAAATCTGACATTAGGAAATCTACTGTAATTGAAAATTCAAGAAAGAATTGTGGTGGATACGTTTATGCGTCCGCTGGTGTTAATGAATCAACATCGGAAACTGTATTTTCAGGTCATAATATAGTAGCCTCATGCGGAAATCTAATTAAAGAAACAGAAAACTTTTCATTAGAATCAGAAATAATTTACGCAGATATTGATTTATTTGAAATTAATTTTAAAAGAAGAATGAATACTAATTTACATGATTTGATTGGTCTTGATATGAAGTTTAATCATATTTGTATAAGCTTAGATGAATCATCAAGCTATACATTTGAAGATGAAATTGATTCAACACCATTCGTGCCAAAGAAAGATATACTAAATGACTTTTATAAAATTGCATCAATTCAGGAATTTGCTCTTTATAAAAGATTAAAATGTACTAAATCTAAAACATTACTAATTGGAGTATCTGGTGGACTTGATTCAACCCTAGCCTTGCTTGTTGCGGTTGAGGCTTTTAAAAAGCTTAATAAGCCTCTTAAGGATATTATAGCTGTTACAATGCCAGGCTTTGCAACCTCTACAAGAACTAAGTCTAATGCTAAAGAAATGATGAGTCGTTTAGGTGTAACCGTTCTTGAAAAATCAATAGTAGAGGAATGCTTAGTTCATTTTAAAACGATTGATCAGAATCCAGACGTTCATGATATTACATATGAAAATACTCAAGCCAGATTACGTACAATGATACTAATGAATTTAGCCAATAAATATAATGGAATAGTGCTTGGAACAGGTGATATGTCAGAACTGGCACTAGGCTGGTGTACTTATAATGGAGACCAAATGAGTATGTATGGTATTAACTGTGGCCTTCCTAAAACACTTGTTAGATTTATGATTGAAAACTATGCTAAGACTAAATTTAGTGACATATCAAATGTTTTGCTAGATATTATTGATACCCCTATTTCGCCAGAACTTTCATCAAATGATCAAAAAACTGAGGATTTTATCGGAAAATATGAGGTTAATGACTTTATTTTATATCGTTTCCTTTCTTGTGGAGATGATGCTACAAGAATTGAAATGTTACTTTCTAAAGCATTTGATTTAAACCAAGAAGCTGCAAGTACTGCAGTTAAGAATTTCTTTAATCGTTTCTTTATGTCACAATTCAAACGTCAAGCCTTACCTGATGGACCTAAAATTTTAGATGTTTCATTATCCCCAAGATCTGATTTTAGAATGCCATCTGATATTGAAAGATAACATGGCAAATGGAATAAATGGTATTGTAGAATCAATTCTTTATGAAGCTACAGATACATCATATAAGGTGGTAAGCGTAGAAGCTAATGGACAAAAATATGTTTGTGTTGGAGATATGCCAACAGTAGAACTTTATGGAAATTACCACTTTAACGGGGAAATGAGTATTAATGATAAATATGGCTTAAGATTTATGGTGTCATCATATTGTAGTATATCTCATGATACAAATGAAGGCTTAATTGCCTATTTATCTTCAGATAGATTTCAAGGAATTGGTACTAAGACTGCAACTAAAATTGTAGGTGCCTTAGGATTGGATGCTATTTCAAAAATAAAAGAGGATGTTAATGTCTTAATATCCTTAGGAATAAAAAGCGATAAGGCAGTTTTAATTCAAAATCAACTAAAAAGTAGTGAGGATATTGAAGAAATATTTGTTAAGCTATATAACTATGGCATTACTCCTAAAATGGCAGGTAAAATATATAGCATTTATAAATCAAAAACCTTAAGTATAATTGAAAAAAATCCATATTTATTAATTAACGATATTGAAGGATATGGATTCTTTAAGTGTGACACTTTAGCTTTAGCTATGGGATTTTCTTCTCATAATCAAAAAAGATTAGAAGAAGGCTTGCTATACACTTTAAAAGAGGCATGTAATCAATATGGATATACATATTTGCATCTTAATCAATTAATTCCTACTACCCTAAATTTACTTAATAAAAATAGGAAAGATTTAGTATTAGAAAGTGAATTAATTGAATCATTAGAGTCTTTAGTTAAGCTAAATAAGCTTGTACTTTTTGGGAAAAGATATTATCCTACATATTTATATAACGCTGAAGAAAAATCAAGAGAGATTTTAGATAGAATAAACAATTATAAAACAAAGCTTCCTAAAAAAGAGGATGTTGAGGCTATTATACCTAAGGTAGAAGAGAAGCTTGGATTTAGTCTAACTTCACTTCAAAGAGAAGCTCTAATTAAATCCTCAACTAGTAAAATTTCGATAATTACAGGTGGACCAGGTACCGGAAAAACTACAATAGTGAAGGGATTATTGGCTTTGCTGGCATATTTAGATAATAATGATTTAGATTCAAATGAATTTAGAATGAAAACACTTCTTTTATCTCCAACAGGTAAAGCTGCAAAAAGACTAGCTATATCTTGCGGTATGGAATCATCAACTATTCATAAAGCTTTAGGATATAATGAGTCGGGTGGTTTTGCTAAATCAAGTGAGGACAAGCTTAATAAGTCTTTGATTATTATTGATGAGGCGTCAATGATAGATATATCACTTCTTTATCATTTACTTGATGCGATAAATGATTATACTAAAATAATATTTGTAGGAGATAAGGATCAATTGCCTAGTGTTGGACCAGGGAATGTCCTTTATGAGCTGATTAATTCAAAAAAATTTACAGTTACTGAGCTTAAAGAGATTATGCGCCAAAAGGCCGATTCTAACATAATTAAGCTTTCTCATATGGTATTAAATAAGAATATTAATTTTCAAATATTCAACTCTCATAAGGAAGTATTTTTCTATCAAGCAGAAGGACAGGTTGTTTTAAATAATATTGAATCTCTTTTGAATTTATTTATTAAAAAGGGCGGAGATATTAGGAAGGATATTCAAATACTTGCGCCGATGTATAGTGGAACTTGTGGAATAGATGCGATTAATAAAATGGTCCAAGATAAATTTAATCCATCAGAAAAAATGCTTGTAAGAGGAGAAAAGGTTTATAAAGAAAATGATAAGGTGTTAATGCTCCAAAATAATCCATCATTAGGTGTAATGAATGGTGATGATGGTATTATTAAAACAATTGAATCAAATGATGGTAAGGATTTTTTGTACATTGATTTTAATTCAACAATGGTTAAGCTGCCTGCTAAAGATATTGACCAAATCACCTTAGGTTATGCAATTAGTGTTCATAAATCACAAGGCTCAGAATATAAAAATGTGATTTTCCCAATTGTTAGTGCATTTAGCATTATGCTAAAGCCTAATTTAATTTATACAGCATTTACAAGAGCAAAGGAAAAGCTAATTATTTTAGGAAGTAGAGATGCACTTATTAATGGTATAATGCAAAAAAATGATTTAAGACAAACAAGCTTATATTCATTTTTAAATACTGGTGTCAAAAAAGAAGATAAAATTATATACATAAATGATCCGGAAATTCCTTTTGATACGCTTGGTGAAAAAAATATGGAAAATGTTTCTCCGTATGATTTCATGTAAGCTGTTTATAATATAATTGGTGAAAAAAATGAAACCATTATTATATATGATTGCTGGTGCTATGATTCCTGTTTGCATATATCAAATGGCCAAGTCAAAAAGCTTTACTAATGTTATAAAAAAGGTAGAGCAGGCTTGCACTAATATGGAAACAATGGCAAATCAAGGTTCAAGTCAAAATCAAAATTCTTAAAAGGCTTTTATGGCCTTTTTTATTTTGTCAAAAATGACATCATTATATATTTTTTTTATTTTTTATAATAATTTATGATGAAAATATTTCAATTTTTTTCTAATTTATGATTTTAAAATATTAATAAAATTGGTATAATGGTAAAAGTAAGGACGTGTTATTTTGAAACAATATATAGATTTATGTAAATACATTTTAGAAAATGGTGTAAAGAAGGAAGATAGAACAGGTACTGGTACAATTTCTGTATTTGGTTATCAAATGCAGTTTGACCTAAGTGAAGGCTTTCCATTACTTACAACTAAGAAGGTTCATTTAAAGAGTATTATTCATGAGCTATTGTGGTTTATATCTGGTTCGACAAATATAAAGTATTTAGTTGATAATGATGTAAGAATTTGGAACGAATGGCCATATGAAATCTATAAAAAAAGTAGTGAATTTCAAAATGAAACACTAGAGGAGTTTGCTTCAAAAATAAAAGATGATGCTGAATTTGCTAAAAAATGGGGGAATTTAGGCCCTGTTTATGGTAAGCAATGGCGTAATTTTGATGGTGTAGATCAACTGGCTGAATTAATCGACCAGATTAAGAACAATCCAAATTCAAGACGCTTGATTATTTCTGCCTGGAATCCAAGTGAGGTTAAAGATATGGCTCTTCCTCCATGCCATGCATTTATGCAATTTTATGTTGCAGAGGGTAAACTATCTTGTCAGCTATATCAAAGAAGTGCAGATGTATTCTTAGGAGTACCATTTAATATTGCATCATATGCTTTATTTACAATGATGATTGCTCAGGTTTGCGGCTTAAAGCCAGGAAAATTTGTTCACACACTAGGTGATGCACATATATATTTAAATCATCTTGAGCAAATTAATAAACAAATTAATCGTAGTTTAAGGAAATTACCAACTATGGAAATTAATCCTAATGTTAAGAGTATCTTTGATTTTAAATATGAGGATTTCAATCTTAAGGATTACAATCCACATAGTGGTTTAAAGGGGAAGGTTGCAGTATAATGATTTCAATGATTTGGGCTATGGATGAGGATAACTTAATTGGAAAAGATAATAAAATGCCTTGGCATGTAAAGGAAGATCTTTTATATTACAAAGAAAAAACAAAGGATAAAATAGTTGTAATGGGATATAATACCTATATTTCGATGACAACCTATTATAAGAATCGACCTTTTCCATATGTAAAATGCTTAGTTTTGACTCATCGTGATATTGATGATGAAAGAGTTAGTGTTATAAGAAGTATTGATGATGTGCTAAATATTAATGAAGATGTGTTTATTGTAGGTGGTAAAAACGTATATAAACAATTTCTACCTTATGCTTCATATTTATATATTTCTTATATAAAGGGGCATCACGAGGGTGATACCTATATTGATTTTTTAGATTTAAATGATTATGATTTAGTTAGTGAGGATGAACATCCTTTAGTTAAATATACAGTTTATCAAAGAAAGAAGTAATTATTATGTTATGTTGGATATTAATCGGCCTATTTGGTTTTGGATATACATATCTATATTCATTATTATCAACTAATCCATATATGTTATTTTTATGGTTCCCATTAGGCTTTTTAACTTCAGTATTATTATTTGCTATTTTCATATTAATTTTTATCTGGCTTTTGCCATACTCTAAACAGGATAATAAGTTAAAGCATGCAATAGTGTATCAGCTTGTTAAATTTGTATGTACTATATTAAAAATAAAGGTTGAGGTTATTGGCAAGGAAAATATACCCAAAGATACCTTTGTAATTTATGGTAATCATAAATCACAACTAGATCCGGTTATTATTTATCGTGCATACCATAAAATTTTAAGTGCGATTGCTAAAAGTGATTTAGTAGGTGTGCCTTTCTTATCTAGAATGATGAAGGGACTAGGAGTAGTAGCTTTAGACCGTAGAAATGACCGTGAAGGAGCTAAAAGTATTGTTGATGCCATAAAAAGAGTAAAATCAGGCAAAAACTATATAATTTTCCCAGAAGGTGGAGTAAAAACTAGAAGTACAGAGAATATGGTAGCGCTTAGAGCTGGAGCCTATAAGCTTGCAACAAAAGCGGGAGCCGTTATTTCTCCTGTTTCCATTGTTGGCTCAAGCCTACTTTCTGAGAATTGTCCAAAGCATTTTACAAAGATAACTATTATTATTCATAAGCCAATACTAAAGGAAGAATACAATGATTTTAATACTACCCAGATAGGGCAAAAAATATTTACAATAGTAAACACTGGTATTAGTACTATGAAACCAAATGATTTAGCATTTAAGGATGTATTACCAACTGAGGTAGGTGAAGATCTTGAGTCTTAAATATAAAGGCCTTATTTTATGTATTGTTAGTTTTTGGTTTTCATTTATTTCAACTATTCTTTTAATAATTGCTGCATTTAAAAGTAATACACCATTAGTTGTAGTTTCTGTAATTTGCTATGTAATATGCTTTACACTTATCGCAGTAGGCGCATTTCTTATTTATAAAGGTTCAAAAAAAGATGTTTAAAAGGATTTATATAGAATTATCTAACTATTGTAATTTAAATTGTATATTTTGTACGCCAAGTGAAAAGAATTCAAGAATGCTAAGCCTTAAGGATTATCAAGATATTTTAACTCAAGTTAAAGGTAAGACGAATGAGGTATGTCTTCATGTTCTTGGTGAGCCATTAATTCATCCAGATTTTAAAAAAATAGTAAAATATACAAATGATAATAATGTTGATATAATGTTGTCAACAAATATAAGGTTAATTCCTAAACTAAAAACAGAACTATTAGATTTAGAAATTAAAACCTGGAATCTATCCCTTCATTCAACCTATGATATGCCAAATCAAGAGGAATTTATTTTAGAACTATTAAATTTTATAAATGAATATCAAGAAAAATATATTGCAACATTTCATTTAAGATTATGGGCTGATTCTAATCAAAAAATAAAAAAATCTAATGATAAAATAAGGGATATATTATTCAAATTTTATAATTATAACAATCAGATAACTCCAAGGATTAGGCTTAAGGAAAGGGTTATTTTATCATATGAGGAAGAATTCAAGTGGCCTTCATTAAATGGTAATAAAACTCATGGTTATTGCCTTGGTGGTAAGAGTCATGTTGCAATTTTAGCAAATGGTGATGTTGTTATGTGCTGTCTAGATTCAAAAGGCTATACAAAATTTGGAAATATCCTTATAGATAAATTTGATGATATTATAAATAGTAGTGATTATTTAAATGCCATAGCAGAATTTAGAAATAATCGTTGCTATTATGAACTATGTCAATATTGTACATATAAAAATAGGAGGTGCAAATGAAATATTTAATTATAGCTTTAATATTTATAGGTGTAGTAATATTACTTGCAATATGTATTTCTATTGCGACCTATTTATATAATAAGCATCGAAAAAAAGTCATGGATGAGGATGTTTATAGTATTCTTAGTGAAATTATTGATACTGATGATTACAGCTTAGAAAGAATAAAAATCGGCGGTTTTAATTACCGTATTACATCTAAAAGTAAATCAATATATATTTGTGTTGTAAGTAATTTTAATTGTAATGAAATATTAGTAAATTCTCCACTTAAGTGGCAAACAAAGGCTAATCCAACTGATGAGTCAATTAAATTTATTGATTCAATTAAAACTCCAATGCTTGCGAAAATAAATGAGGATAAAGAGGTAAAAAAATTATTTATTATTTATCCAAACGCAAGACAGCTTATGAGAGCAGTAAACGAATGCGAATATGAATTTATTTATCCAGAAACTGATGTTTTTGGTGTATCTGTAATCACGTATAATGAATTATTATATACAAAAGAAGTCAAAAATTTATAAAATTAACCCCTTTTTTTCAATATTGTTATATTTTAACACCTTTCGACAGTTTGGAAAGATATAATTAATATGAATTAAGGGGGTTTTTTCATGAATACGACAATTTCAGGAAAAATGCAGTACTTAAACGATATCGAAATAATAAAGCTTAATGATCATATATATGAGGCCTTTGAGGATTTTCATATAAAGCTTACTGATGAGCTTAGAGATGTATTAATAAACAAAAAGCCATACATTAATAAGGTTACATTTTATCATGTAAATTCCTATAATAGTGGTGAAGCATCTTTTATTTATGATAATGAATATATTTTTTTTGTTATATATAACATTGAATCATCGATTGAATCAACTTATGCTAAAAAAGGAATAATTATTAATTATAATATTAAAAAAAAGGAGCTTAGCTTTTCCGATTTACAAACAAAAGAATATGTAATGGAAAAATATAAGGAGCAATTTGATATAAAAGAACACATATTAGATGAAATTGATATGCTAATGCTTAGAAAAACAAATTCCATTCATTTTAAGCATAGTATGACAGATGTAGAAAAGAAAAATCATGTGATAGAGGTTAAAGGTAAGTTCGTTAATACAAATCAAATAATTATATATCTATATGATATTACTAAAGAAGAGGAGTTAATCTCTAAAGCCTTTCAAGCTGAAAAACTTCAAGCATTAGGGAATATGTCAGGTGCTATAGCCCACGAGCTCAATAATCAGCTAATGGCTATTGATGGAAATATTGAGCTATGTTGCAGGAATTTAAATATTAAGGAAAACACATATTTAAATAACGCGCTTAAGGCTTCAGAAAATGCATCTAGTTTAATTAAAAGCTTACTTTCATATTCATCTAAAGATCAAGTTCAATTTGAAAAAATAAATGTTGAGGACTTATTTGATGAATTAACAAACAAAATTAACATAAAATTCAATAAGGATGTTGAATTTATCAAAAATTATAAGGATGAAATGGCAAGAGTAACTGTATATGGATCGAAAATATTATTAATAGAGGCTCTAAATAATATAATTACTAATTCAATAGAATCATTTGATAAGCCTGATCATATTTTAATTATGAATGCGAAGGTTACATATTTAAATTCTTGCCCACGTGATGCAGTAAATAGTGTTGATTATGTAAATGGAAAATATTTACAAATTGATATAATTGATAATGGGTGTGGAATACCATATGATGTTAGTAAAAGAATTTTTGACCCATTTTATACAACAAAGGACAAGTTTTCAAAATCTGGCTTAGGTTTAACCCAAGCATTAGGTACAATTATAAAGCATAATGGAATATTATCTATGTATTCCTGTGTAAAGCATGGTACAACAATGCGCGTTTATTTACCTTGTAAAGAAGACAAGATGCAGCTTTCGTTTGATTTGTTTGTAGATAAACCAAAAATATTAGTTGTAGATGATGATGATGTAGTAAGAGAGGTACTAGAGCTTATGCTTAAGGATTTAGGTTATGATGTAATATCTTCTAAGAATCCATATGAGGCAATATCAATATTTGATATTAATAAGGATAATATTGATTTAGTTATATCCGATATGATTATGCCTAAAATGAATGGTAAGGAATTATTCTATAAGCTTAAGGAATTTAAGAAAAATTTAAAATTTGTTTTATTAAGTGGCTATACAAAGAATAATTTAGATCAAAAATTCTTAAGTGAAATCAAGCTATATCTTGAAAAACCAATAAGAAGAGATTTGTTAGAAAACGAAATAAAAAAATGCTTAAAATAAGTAATTAGTATACAACATTAATGAGTTGTGATATTATAGTAAATAGATTATTTTAAGTAATTAGGTGATTAATAATGTTTACAAATGCAAGTGATGCTATTTATTATATTGAGCATATAAAAAGAAAAGAAAAAAGAGAAAATTTAAACAGAATGAAGAAGTCTTTGGCTTTACTTGGTAATCCCCAAAATAGCTTTAAAGCTATTCATGTGGCAGGTACAAATGGAAAGGGTAGTACAGTTTGCTATATTTCTAACATTTTAAAATGTGGTGGATATAAGGTTGGGTCTTTTATTTCTCCATATGTTATTAAATTTAATGAAAGAATAATGATTAATATGGAATATATTCCAGATGATAAGCTCGTAAAATATGCAAATATTGTTTATAATGTTACTCAAAAAATATTAGAAGAAGATGAGGATGTTGTAACATTCTTTGAGTTTATTACTTTAATGGGATTTTTGTATTTTAAGGATGAACAGGTAGACTATGCTGTTGTTGAGGTAGGAATGGGCGGAGTATTAGACGCTACAAATGTTTTAGATAATGCATTAAGATGTATAACCAGTATTGGCTTTGATCATATGAATTCACTAGGCAATACTCTTTTAGAGATTTCTGATAAAAAGCTTGGAATTGTCCATAAAAATGACACCCTTATTACAACCGTAGATAGTGATTTATATCCATATTTTAAGAATTATTGTGATAAACAAAATGCTAATATGATATATATTGCTCATAATAAGAATATTAAATCAGATCTAAGTGGTACAAGATTTACATATAATGGTTATGAGTTTACTACTCCATTATTAGGTGAATTTCAAGCCTATAATGCAATGCTTGCAATTGAAGCTATAAACAATTTAGGCCTAAATATCTCAAATGAAGACATGAACAAAGGCTTAAGTAAGTCGATTTGGCCCGGAAGACTTCAGATTGTTTGCAGTAATCCATCTGTTTTAATTGATGGTGGCCATAACATTCATGGAATTAATGCGGTAGTAGAGGCTTTAAAAAAACTTACAAATAAAAAGGTAAACGTTGTATTTTGTGCGCTAAAGGATAAGGAAACAGATAAAATGATAAAAAAGCTAGAAGAAATAGCAAAATGCTTTTATTTCACTCAAATTGATGATTCAAGATCGGAGGAAGCCCAAAATTTTGTTCATTTAACATCTTTAAAGAACAAAACCTACACTGATTTTAGGAGTGCAATATCTGAAGCTATGGCTTGCTGCAAGCAGGATGAAATTGTTTTTATTACAGGCTCTCTTCATTTTATTTCTAATGTAATTAAATTTTTTAAAAATTAAATTTTAAAAACCACCATTTTATGGCTATTGTTATAAAGAGGTGGTTTTTATGCTTATAAAGGATATAAAAAAAGACAATAGACCTATGGAAAAGATGCTTGCGAATGGTCCTGACTCATTATCAAATGAGGAACTTTTAGCTATCTTGATTCATACTGGTACTAAAAAAAAATCAAGTTTAGATATTAGCTATGAAATAATAAATAGCGTTGATAATTTATCAGACTTGCTAAATCTATCTATTAAAGAATTAATTCAATTTGAAGGAATAAAGCATGCTAAAGCCTGTACAATAGAGGCTGCAATTGAATTAACAAGAAGAATGATTTTTGATAAAAAGAAAAGAACTCAGCTTTTAGACCATAATGATTGTATTAATGTATTAATACCTTTAATAAGTAATTTACATGAGGAGGTATTAATTGTATTGTTTTTAGATAGTAATTTAAATTTAAAATCATATAAAAAGTATGATGGAACTACGTTTAATGTAGGTTTTCCCGCAAATGACATTATCAAGGAAGCGATAGTTTTAGGTGCTAGAGGTGTAATAATATCTCACAATCATCCATCAGGAGATCCTAACCCATCTGATTCGGATATTGAAATAACTGAAAAGTTTTTAGAGCAATTAAAACTTTTTAATTTAATTTTGTTTGATCATATAATAATTGGAAATGGTGAGTATTTTTCATATAATGAATGCTTAAGCTTTTCATTTCATAATAATATAAAGAACTTTTAATTCATATAATTAATAGGTGATTATGATAAAAAGATTTCGAATTATTGGAAGTTTTATATTATTTGGTGTTGTTATATTTACAAGATTTGTTTTACCTAAGTTTTTTAATACAATTAAAAGATTTTTATCAAAATCATTATCATTATATTCATTATCATTTTTGCTTGTAGGAAATCCTTATAATTATAAAGCAGTATCAAGTACAAATGAAATAATAGTTAAGGAGTATGTACATAATAGGGACTCAATTTATGTTAAACTTTTATCTGATGAGGTTACTATTCCATTTTCTGGGCTTATTATAAAAAAGATGGATTGCTTAATAGGAGTAGAGGTTGCAAAAAATATAATTTTTTATTTATGTGTTAAGGATAGTCCTTGCCTATTGTATGAGAGTATTACACCTGAAACAATCCTTGCCCATCAAGATTCGTATATTATTTATTCAAATAATCCCAAAAACTTAGATTATCTTAATTTTAAGGTTAATTACAATGAAATATAAAATATCTTTACTATATATTATATTTCTTATTTTTACCTATTTTATATATGGTGGAAGTATTTTATTTACGCTGATATTTTCATTTGCTATGCATGAGCTAGGACATATTATAATAATTAAGATTTTTATGATAAGAATATCAAGCTTTTCTTTAAATATATTTGGAGGAGAGCTTAATATAGAAGGGATAAATAGAAACCCTTTTATAGATATCTTGATCTATATTTTTGGCCCATTTATTAATTTATTGTTAATATTGCTTGGGTATACACTTGATATTGAAGCTATGATTATAGTTAATAAATATTTATTAATTTTTAATATGCTACCAATTATTCCTCTTGATGGTTTTTATATATGTTTAAATATATTTTCTATAAATCTATCATTTTACAAGGCTTATTATATTTCATTAATTATTTCAATTATATTCAGTATAATCTTAATAATCATTGGTATAAGTATAAATATTTATATAATAACTTTAGGAATTTATTTTTTATTCTTATCAATTAAAGGTATAAAAAATAAGGAATTGTATAATAAAATTATAATAGAAAGGATAATAAAAAATAATTATAATCTAGAAAATAAAAGAATAAATTCATCAATTAAGCTTAAAGATATTTTATATAAGGGTAGAAGAACATATTTTATAATGAATGATAAGGTTTATACAGATGATTTTTTTCTAAAAAAACATTTAAAAAAAAGCTAATATAAAGTATAATATCCTTGTTTAAGCAAGGGTGTGGTATTTGTGAGAATAAACGCTGGTAAATTTAGAAATCATAATATTGAGATGACAAATTTAGATACAACAAGAGAAACTAGTGATAAGGTAAGACAGGCAATATTTAATTTGATTGGGCAATTCTTTGACGGTGAGGTTGTCCTTGATTTATTTGCTGGCTCAGGTGCAATGGGACTTGAAGCTCTATCTCGTGGTGCGTCTAAAGCTGTATTTAACGATATTAACAAAAAAGCACTTGATTGTACCAAGAGAAATGCTTTAAAGCTCCATGTTGATAATATATGCGAGTTTTATAATTTAGATTATAAAGAGTATTTAAATAATGCTAAAGAAGTGTTTGATATTATATTCTTAGACCCACCATATAAAATGAATAATGTTGATGAAATACTATGTCTGATTAAAGATAATAATATGCTTAATAAAAATGGAATTATAGCCTTTGAAATGGAAAAAAACACTAATCCAAAAAGTGAATATTTTGAGATTTTAAAAGATAGAAGCTATGGAATAAAAAGAGTTGTAATATATCAAGAGGTTAGTAAAAATGAATAAGAATATTATTAATTTGACAAAGGTGTATTTGGATTTTAAAGATAAATATATGCAAAAAAATGATTTTATTGCAAGATGGTTTAATATATTTGTAGATAATAAACCGTATTTAGTTTGTTTAACATCTAAATTCTCCATTATGATTTTTGATGATAAAAAATCGATATCACTAGTTTACTATTTGATAAATAATCAAAGCTTTGATTTTGGTATTCAAGCAGATTATTATGGAATAGGTGATTTAAAATTTTATTATGAAGATGATGAGCATTTAAGAATTTATAATAAAAAGGTTGGCTCATTTTTTAAGGACGCCACACCATCTCAAATTAAAAAAATTAATAATGTTATTTCAATTTTAGCAAAGATACTTGATGAGCATTATGAAGATGTTTTTAATAGTGAGTATTTGTTTTTTAATACTATAATTGAAAAGAATGATGTCTCATTATTTATGGGGTTGCAATATAATAAGTTTTTTCCAATGAATTATCGATACTCAAGTGCTCTTGGAAATTATAATTTTAAAAGATCAGCTGCTGAGGCTAGCTATATTGATTTGTTTTATTATGAATTTCCGATGTTTTCATCAAAAAGAAACGACTATATTTACCCATATGTTTTATGTATATCAGATAATATGAGTAATGTAGCATTTTATGTCCTTGATTACGATTTTGATGATATTGTTAAGCCTGTACTCGATATTATTGCCAATAATGAGTTAGGAGAAGAAGTATATATTTCTAATGGACTTTTATATGAAAAGATTAAAAAAACATTAAATAAACAGAAAATTAAGGTTAATCATATTCCTTTATCCGCAGAAGGCTATTGTACATTTGTATCGCTTGAGTATAATATATTTAGAAGCCTTCATCAAGCTGGCAATCTATTTGTAGAGGATTTATCAAAATTCTTTTTTAATGTTAATTTAATATATGATTATTGCAATAAAAATGAAGAAGATGATGGATATATAGACAAGTATTTGTTTGAAACAACAAACAAGTATTTATACGATTTGTATGAGGAAATACATAAATATGATATACGAGAAATCTGGAATGAGCTAGAGAATAATTTTTCAATTAAAATCGCAGATACAATTCCAGAACCAACCTCTGATGATAATTTGGACGATGATTTATTTGAAAACGATAATAATTTAGAACAAGAGGATGATTTAATTAGTGATTTACTAAATTAAATAAAATATTCAAAAACAATGTATTTTATTTATATTGAATCATTTGGACTGCTTTACAATTTATTAATAATTTGCTATAATTTGAAATATACTAAAGTGATGATAAAAGAAGTAACTATAAGTGATAATTTCCAGCGAGGGCTGATGGTGAAAGAGCTCAATTAATCAAATAGCGATGACACTTTTGGAATGATTACGAGAGTAATACGTTGCCGGCGTTAACGGATAGAGCTAGTTTAAATTTACTAGAAGTAAGGTGGCACCACGGTTATTTCGTCCTTATAGATATGACTTATCATATTTTAAGGACTTTTTTTCTTTAAGGAGGATATTGTGAAATCGAGTTTGCCTGTTATTAATCATAGGATGTTTAAGCTTAGAGAGCTTAATGAGCATGATACAATTGATTATTTTTTCCTTGTATCATCATATGAGACATGTAGGTATTTAACGTATGGTCCAATAAGCACTATATCAGAGGCTAGACTATGCTTAGATAAATTTTACTTTAGTAGACAGAATATGGGCTTACCTGGAGCTTATGCAATTGTGAATAAAAAAGATGAAATGATTGGATTAATAGAATTTCATACCTATTATATTCAAACAAACTGTGCAGAGTTAGGCTTTATTTTAAGAAGTGATTATCGTCATA
>CAMEKY010000018.1 GCA_945921565.1 uncultured Clostridium sp.
AAATTGGAGTTTTAGAATATGAAATTGAATATTTAGGTGAATCAGGATCTTATTTAGCATCATGTTCTGAACCTGCGTTCACATCATCAGATGCTAATATGTCAGATATTATTTCAAAAGCTAATCTTGAATATGGTCTTGGTGATGACGGATATTATCATCCACTAGATGAAAATGGAAATATCGTGGAAAATGAGTATATTTATGCCGATTTCAAGTTTATTACTGGTGTATTCTCATATCAGGCATTAGACAAGATAATCGAAAATGGTGGATTTGATTTCACAAAGGATGAAAATGGTAATCCAGCTAAGGGTGAAGATTTAACTAGTGTTGCTCAAAAATATTTAGCATTGTGTGAAGAAGATAGCACATCACAATTCTTTGGACTTGTGAAAGTTAATGTAGAATTAGCTAATTTATTACAAATGCTAATGGATAAATATACTTTCCCTAATGTTGAAGGTTCATGGTTGAAATTATGTTATTTTGTTAAGCATTTAGGTGCTTAATATTACAAAGGCACAAGGTCAAAAAGGCCTTGTACTTTTGTGCTTTATAGGAGGGACATATGAAGAAGGAAAAACTTACTAGAAATATAGTTTGGATTGCTATTAGTGCTGTGACTGCACTTACTGCAGTATTGCTTATAATCCAAGTTTTAAGATTATATTTTGGTAACAAAGACTCAAATCCAATTTATACAAGGGGACGAGTAGGAGAATATTTACTTCCAATTCTATTTTCAATGATTTTATGGGTTTTACTTGTTACTGTAGGTGGAGTTCTATCATATAAATTTAAGCTTAGTGACAATAAGAATGCTAAGCACGGGAAAAAGTTTATATTAAATAATTTATTAAGAATGATACCTACTGATGAGGTAGAAGATGATCCTGATTATCTTGCAATTAAAAAAGAAGATAAAAAACGTAAAATAGGATGGTTAATTACCTTAATCTTAATAGCAATATGTGCGCTATTTGTAATCTTGTATGTATTTAACAAAAAGCATTATAGTTTAGATATGACTGGTAAAATCCTTCAAATGCTTTCATATGTACATCCATTTATTATAATGGGCTTTGTATTTGCATTTGCGATGAGCTATTATGAAGAGTATAGTGCAAATAACTCGATAATTTATGCAAAGAAACTTTTAGCTAAATATAAGAAGCAGCCTATAAGCTATGAAGCTGAATCAATAAAAAAACGAAATTTTTTAATTGGTATAAAATCTGCTATATTAGTTTTAGCGATTGTATTAATTATTACTGGAATATGTAATGGTGGGGCAACAAGTGTTTTGGGTAAAGCTGCAAATTTATGTAAGGAATGTGTAGGAATAGGTTAGAATTATGAGTAAGATTAAGAATTTTTTTAAAAAAATTATACCTACTAAGCGTAAACTAATTCAGCTTTATGCGGCGCTTTTATATAACGCTCAATTAAGTGGATTTATTACAGGTAAAATATATAAAGGGCCACTTAAAAAGCTATGCGTACCTGGAATGAATTGCTATTCATGTCCTGGTGCAGTTGGTGCTTGTCCACTTGGTTCTTTACAAAATGAGCTTGCGGCTAGTAAGACAAAGGCTCCTACGTACATACTTGGTATTATATTGTTATATTGTATAATGCTTGGACGTTGGATATGTGGTTGGATTTGTCCTGGGGGCTTATTCCAAGAGCTTCTTTATAAAATAAAAACGCCAAAGCTACGTAAGAATCGTGTAACAAGAATATTATCATACTTTAAATATGTATTACTATTTGTCCTTGTCATTTCGGTTCCTTTGATGTTTGGTTTATCTTCAGGTGCAACGGTACCAGGATTCTGCAAATATGTTTGTCCTATTGGTACTTTTGAAGGTGCTATTTTCTTACTTGGAAATAAGGCTAACACATCTTTATTCTCATCACTTGGACCTTTATTTACATGGAAGTTTTGCTTACTAATAATATTTATTGTAGGTTCAATATTTATTTTCCGTTTCTTTTGTCGTTTCTTCTGCCCACTTGGTGCATTATATGGTTTATTCAATAAACTATCAATTTTAGGAATAAAGGTAGATAAGTCAAAATGTAACAATTGTGGAGCTTGCGTTTCTAAATGTAAGATGGATGTTAAGCAGGTTGGAGACCATGAATGTATTCAATGCGGTGAATGTATTGATGTTTGTAAACAATGTGCGATTAAATGGAAGCTTATTGGTAATAAGATAAAGGAAGAAGCGTTATCAACGGAAGAAAATGAAACTATGTCTTTAGAAACTGGTAATCAATCGACTACTCAAAATGAATCAGCAGTAAGCAATATAGCTTTAGAAAATACAACTAATGATAATAACGTATCCGAGATAAAAGAGCAATCAAAGCCTAAGAAAAAGGTTAATAAAAGAACTATATATCAAATTATAGTTGGTTCTTTGATGGCAATTTCTTTAGTATTGGTATTTATATTTACTAATATTAGTTGGGATAATAGATATAAAAAGAACGAGAAGGTCGATGAATTTAATGTTTCACTATATGAAGGACTAAATGAATCTACAAGCTTTGAGATTAATACAAGTAAAGTAACGATAGTATATTTTTATGATGTATATAGTGAAGAAGAATTCAACAATCTGATTAATCTTCAAGCAGTTTTTGAGAACGATAATTATGATATGCTTGCAATATCAAGCTATAAGAATAAGGATCAAAACAAAGCTTTACTTGAGGCTGCAAATATTTCTAATATCATTTTAGGATATGATGAAAAGGATAATGAAAAATTAAGCTTATTTAATAAAGATAATTCATATCCATATTATGTTTGGATTGATAATACTAACAAGCTTCGATATTCATCAAAAGAATTTTATAACTATAACGAAATTAAGAATATGAATGTAATACTTAATGGTGGTAAGCAAGGTAATCAAATAGGTGATTATTGTTATACAACAGATTTAACTGAATTTGATCGCACTACATTAGAAGATATCGGCACATATAATCTTGGTGACAATGAGGGGAAAATTACTATTCTTAACTTCTGGTTTGCAGGATGTGGACCATGTGTTGCTGAAATTCCTGAATTTGGAGAGGTAGCGTCAAAATATTCATCAGATGTTGAACTTGTACTTGTATATGCAGGAGCACAATATCAAGATGATAAGAAGAATGGAGAAATAAAAAATAAAGTTGATAATAACTTCAAGGATGTAAATGCTCGATTTGTTTATGATGATAAAGATATGAGCTACTATTATCAATTAGGTGGAGATGATGGATTCCCTATGTCTGTAATCGTTGATAAGGATGGATATGTTGTAGCAAATGTTAATAACTCAATGTCAGGAGCAGAGCTTGAGGCAATTATTCTATCAGTTTTAAATAGTTAAAATATAAAAAATAAGAGGTTAAATATGAAAAAATCAAAATTATTATCAATTACTAGTTTAGGACTAGCTGCATTACTTGTTGCATGTACAAATGGAGAAGTAGATTCTTCAAACACTACTGGGGTAGTATCTACTACAGATACTCCTACATCAGTAGCACCTACAGCTACAACAACTATTACACCAACTAGTACTTCAACAACAACAGTAGAACCTACAACAACTAAGTCTCAATATAAGGTTACAGTTGTGTATGCATCTACAGGACTACCTGTTACTGGAGTTAAGGTTCAATGGTGTAATGCAGATGGATGTAAATTACCTAAAGCTGTAGACGAAAATGGAGTTGCAACATTAAAATATGAAGCAGGAAAAACATTCAGTGTCCATGTAAATGATGTTCCAACAGGATATACATATAATGCCTACGAGGTTGTATCAAACGATGAAAATATGGATGTTACTGTACATGTATATGAAGTAGGAGAAAAAACAGGTGAGGGAACTCGTGAAAACCCATATGTTATAAGTACAGGTTTTTATAAAACAACTTCAATTCCTCAAAATAATGCGCAATATTATTCTGTAACTTTACCTGCTGGTACATATGTTATTGAGTCATTTGCCGCTTCTGTAGATGCTGTAATTGATACAGCATTAGCCAAAATTGAAGGTGAAAAGTTTAATTCTGTTGGTGACAATGATGGAAATGATTTAAATTTCTTATATCAATTTACAGTTGAGAGCGATTCATCAACAATCATTTTTGCAATGATGAATAGTACAAATGATGATGCATATCCTTTCAGTATAACTAAACTAAGCTAAAGATTGTTACTTTAGCTCTTTAGTCTTTATATTACTCACATTAAAAAATAGTTTTAACAATCGAATTTTATTCAAGAAACAAATAAAAACGTAAATATATTTGTAAAATAAAGTAGTATTTTATATATATTTATGATAAAATAGTCCCGTTGGAAAAAAATAGTAAAAATTATACAATCATTATGTTTGATTAATATTAAACACTTAGATTGTACTTAGTTTATGATTAGACGTATGATTCGGAGGTAAAGATGAAGCGTAACAAGATTTTAGCCACATTATTGCTAGTTATATTTACAATAATTGGTTTAGCAAGCTGTAGTTCGTTTGATGACAATCAATATGACAATATGGCCTCAGTAACATTTAAATTAAATGGTGGAACATTTAAAAATAGTGAGCATGATGTAGTATATTATTATGATTTAGCAGAGGGAACATCATGTAAGGTTAAGGTTCCTGGAAATCAACCAGATGGTTCAGATATTACATATGCCAAAAAGCAAATTGAAGGATGGTACATTGATGAAGAATATACTAAACCATGGGATTTTGATAAGGATTTATTACATGCTAATGAGCATATAACAATATATATAAAATGGAAGTCTATGTTTACATATCAGTTTGCATTAAATTATATAGATCCTGTAACTAATGAGAAAGTGTTTTTAAATAATGTTAAAGCAAACGAGCAAACATTTAAATTAAGTTTAGATAGTGGAACAATCAATAAAATTGATGAAGCTGTTGAAAATAATAACTATACGTGTACATATGAATTTTTTGATGTCCAAGGACAAGCTCTTTCTTCAACATTCTCTGGTAGTGAGTATGATGTTGATATTGAATGTGAGCAAAAAGAAGAATCTGTTACATGTGAAGTATATGTGAAGGTTATAGAGGGAACATGGACAATTGCGAAAACCCATAACGATTTAGCTACAATAAAGAGTGGAGACAAAATTTATATTAGAAACGATATAGATTGTCAAGGTAATCCTATATTTAATAGTTCTTCAGCACTAGTAAGTGATGTAGACGGGGTTACTATCGAGGGTAATAATCATACAGTTAGCAATTTTGTGGTTGATTATAGTTATGATACAAAAATAGGAGCAACCATAGAGAATAAGGTTGGATATGTTTCATTATTTAAGAATCTAAATAATTCGATAATTAAAAATGTGACATTTGATAATGCAATATGTCATGTTGTGGATAATAACCCTGGTGCAAAAGTATTAAATGAATTATACATAGCTCCACTTGCGTATATGGCTAAAAATACTGTAATTGAAAATGTTATAATTAAAGTTGATTATGCTTTAACTGGAAAAAAATATGATGAGGATAGCATAGTTATAGCAGATAGTAATTATTCAGATAATCATATTGGAATCGGAATAGCAACAGGATGTACAATTGGCGATAATTCAACAATAATTTATATTAATACGGAGGAATAAATATGAAAAGAAAACTATTGAGATCTGCAAGCTGTCTTGGACTTGCAGGACTTGCAGCACTAAGCTTGTTAAGTTGTGGTGGAAATGATGAGCCAACAAACTCACCAACATCAACAACTGCAAAAAAATATGATAATGAGCGCGATCCATTGATTATTGCGTCTCAAGACGTAGATAAGGTATTCAATCCATTTTTCTCATCATCATTAGCAGATAGTACAATTGTTGGTTTAACACAAATGTCAATGCTAGGAAATGACAAGGATGGAAATGTAACCACAGCTAAAAAAGGCGATTCAGTTGCCGTATATGATTATGAAATCAAATATGATTCTAATGCAGATAAGTCTACATATTATTTAGTAATTAGAAATGATGTAAAATATTCTAATGGTTCTCCATTAACAATTAAGGATGTTCTATTTAATTTATATGTTTATCTTGACCCTGCTTATAATGGTTCAACAACTATTTATTCAACAGATGTAGTAGGCCTTAAGGAATATCGTACTCAAGAGGCTGATGAGGATTCTGCTGATTCATTTGATGATCAATTCATTGTTGATGCTGATACTCGTATTGAGAATTTATCATATGTCTTAGCAGAAGTTCTTGAAGAGCATGATAATGAAAGTGATGAAGAATTAAAAGAAAACATGATTAAATATCTTACTGCTAAGCAAGAGGAATACATAGACGACTCATACCAAAATCTTGCATCTGATTATCAAAAATTAGTTTCATTGTTCTATGATGAGGTTGATACTGATTATAATAATTCAAGAAATGGATGGGTTGATTTCTCATTCTATGATAAGGATGGAAATGAATATAAGGATTTATTAACAAATGATGTTCAAATGTTCTTATATAATGAAGGATTTATTACTTGGAATAAAAAAGAGGCTAAACTTGAGACTCAATCTCACTCTTTAGCTGAATATGCAAAGATGACTGAGGCAGAGGCTAAATCTTTAGTTATTAATTCATATATTCCTAGCAAAGTAGACGAAGTATTAAATTTCTGGCAATCTGGTAATGATTTATACGATTATATTATTGCGGCTTTAAAAGAAGAATACATGAATACTCATGATCGTTTATACATGAATATTTCTGGTATTAAATTTGCAAATAGAACTGAAAGCGTTGCGGTAAACGGTGTTACATATAACGTGCCAACATATAGCGCTGATGGTACACCAAGCACATATGAGGTATTATCAGTTGAGATTAATGGTCAAGACCCTAAAGCAATTTGGAATCTTGCATTCGCAGTAGCACCTATGTATTATTATTCTAACTCTGAGCAAATTGCAAAATTTGATTATGAAGAGAATTTTGGTGTTGAATATATGTCACAAACATTCCGTGACGAAGTATTAAAGGATCCAAACAAGATTTCTGTTCCTATGGGTGCAGGAGCATACAAGGCTGCATCTTCAAATGGTTCAGATAATGTTACTGCAGGTACTTTCTTTGATGGAACAACAATTTACTTTGCAAGAAATGATTATTTTAAGGATGTTAAGACTGGAAATTCTGCTAAAGTAAAGAATTTATATTATCGTGTTGTACCTACAAATGGTATTTTAAATGCTCTTTACACTCATGAGGTTGATTATGCTGACCCAAGTGCAAAGCCTGATACAATTAGGGAATTAAATGGTAAGACTAGTGAGGGTATTAGATATAAGCAGGTTAAGACTTCTGGTTATGGTTACATTGGTATAAATGCAAGTAAGGTTGAATCAATTTATGTTCGTCAAGCAATTATGCACGCAATTGACTCAAGAGAGGTAGCTAACTATTATGGTGCAAATGCTGAACCAATTTATCGTTCAATGTCAACATCAAATTGGGCTTATCCAAAAGGTGCAACTGCATATTATCCATTTATTGCAGGAGAAGTTCCTGAGGATTTGACAGTAGTTAACCCTGCATATGCTTCATTTGTTACTGAAAAGGGTTATAAAGCAGGAGATATATTATCAGTTGATCATCAAAAGGAATTCTTAATAAGCCTTGTTGACAAAGGTGGATATGTTAAGAATGCTAGTGGTGTATATTCAGAATTATCATATACATTTACTGTTGCTGGTGCATCAGATGACCATCCAGCTTGGTCTCCAATGACTCGTGCTGCAAATCTATTAAATAGTATTGGTATGCAAATTACTGTTGCAAAGGATGCAAATGCATTAAAGAAGCTAAATACAGGTGATTTAGCAGTTTGGGCTGCAGCTTGGACTTCTACAATTGATCCAGATATGTATCAAGTTTACCATATGGATACTAAAGCATCATCTCGTTTAAACTGGGGATATAATGCTATTTTAGCAAACACATCTAAGTATTCAGCTGAATATGATTTATTAGTTGAGCTTTCTGGACTTATTGAGGATGCAAGACATACTACAAATCAAACTATTCGTAAAGACTATTATGCAAAAGCATTAGACATTGTTATGCAAATGGCAATTGAATTACCTACATACCAAAGAAATGACTTATATGCATATGATGCTAATAAAATTGATGCTACATCATTAAATAATGATACATCTGCATATTCTGGATTATTAACTAATATTTGGCTTACAACTTTAGCATAATTAGTTAGATAAAAATGGCTATTTATAATAATAGCCATTTATGATTAGATAATATATTAATAAAATGTTTACCACGACACTTTATTAGTGAGGAGTGAATTTATGTTTAAGTACATTTTAAAGAGACTTGGAATATCATTAATAGTATTATTTGGTGTTTCTGTCATTTTGTATTCCTTGGTTCGAATGATGCCAATGGACTATATTTCAACTAAGTTTTCTGCTAACCTTCAAAATGGAACTATGACTGAGGCCGATCTTGAGGCTTATAAATCATTATATGGTCTTGGGGATAATTCCTTTGCAGGTATTATGGGAGGATATTTTAAATGGCTAGGAAATTTATGTAAGGGCGATTTAGGAACTTCATGGAAATATGAACAACCAGTTACTACAGTTATTTCTGATTATATGTGGATATCATTTGGTATTGCAATAATTGCGACTGTTTTACAATTCCTAATTGCAATCCCTCTTGGAATTACGAGTGCAACACATCAATATTCTGCTCGTGATTATATTGTTACAATTCTTACAATGATTGGAATATCTTTACCTACTTATTTCTTTGGTGCAATTTTGATTAAATTATTTGCCGTTGATTTGGGATGGTTCCCTACATCTGGATTGAATTCTTCAACAATATTCCCGGATACATTTGGCGGTTGGTGGGCTAAATTGGGCGATACAATTCACCATTTAATCTTACCAATATTCTGTACAGTTATTTTATCAATTGGTGGCTTGATGCGTTATACAAGAACTAATATGCTTGAGGTTTTAAATGCGGATTATATTCGTACAGCCAGGGCTAAGGGCTTGTCTGAAAAAAAGGTAATATATAAGCATGCGTTTAGAAATACCTTAATTCCAATTGTTACATTGCTTGCAGGAATTTTACCATCATTATTTGGTGGAATGATGATTACAGAGCAGGTATTTGGTATCCCAGGTATTGGAAATAAGGCTTATGCGGCATTACAGGCTGTTGATATTCCATTTGTAATGGGATATAACATGTTCTTAGCTGTTTTATCAGTGCTTGGAACATTGTTCTCAGATATTATGTATTCTGTGGTTGACCCACGTGTTAAATTAGGAAAGTAGGTGTGAATATGGAAGATAAAAATATAAATTTAGAAGAGAATCCACAAAGCACCGAACTTGAAGTTGCAGCTGAAAATACACAAATTAAGGTTGCACAAGAGATAGAGGTAAAAGAGGCTGAAACATTTAAGCAAATTAGCCCTCTAAGATTAGTTTTAAGAAGATTTTTCCGCTCAAAGCTTTCAATTGTGGGCTTATGTATGATAGCATTTTTGTTTATATTTAGTTTTTTAGGCCCTGTGTTTTCATCATGGGATGAGGCTGAGGTTGATGAAACTCCTTTTCAAGTAGTGAATGAAGAGCTGATTACTACTGTAGACGAAGATGGTCGAGAGGTTGAAATCTGGCAAATTATTATTACAGATCAATCTTATTTATCACTTGGTGACCTATCCGGAAGCCATCTACTAGGTACAGATAGAGATGGATACGATGTATTTACACGTCTAATGTATGGTGGTCGTATATCACTTATGATTGGATTTATTGTTGTAATTCTTGAAACTTTAATTGGTATTGTATTTGGTGGTCTTGCCGGATATTTTGGTGGTTGGGTTGATAACGTCATAATGCGTATAGTTGATGTATTTAACTGTATTCCAACTTTACCAATCTTATTAATCGCTTCCTCTGTAATTGATTCATGGGAGGTTTCTGCCGACGCCAGAATTTACTTATTAATGGTTATTATAACTTTATTTGGTTGGAGCGGTACAGCTCGTGTTGTTCGTGGACAAATATTGTTCTTACGTGAGCAAGAATACATTACTGCGACTGAGGTTATGGGGCTTCCAACTTGGAGAAGAATATTTAAGCATTTAATTCCAAATGTTATGCCTCAGCTAATCGTTTCAATGACTTTAGGTCTTGGTAGTGTAATTCTTTATGAATCTACACTTTCATATTTAGGACTAGGAGTTCAGGCCCCAAAGGCAGCATGGGGTACTATGATATCCTTAGCACAGGATTCAAGTATTCTTAAGTATCATGTTAATGTATGGCTTCCAGCTGGTATATTAATAATTATTGCAGTGCTTGGATTTAACTTTATTGGTGATGGTCTTCGTGATGCAATGGACCCTAAGGCAAGGAAGTAGGAGGTAGTTTATATGAAGAAAAATAAAGGAAATTACCTTTCTAATGCTGAAAGCAAGAAAATATTAAAATATAATATTAAGCAAATGCGTTATTATGAAAAAGAGAAAAAGCGCAAGAAGGATCCTAGTGAATATATTACTGTTATGAGAGATCCTAATAATATTGTTGAAATTGATAACCTAGAGACATGCTTTTTCACAGATAATGGAACTGTTATGTCTGTAAACAAGGTTTCATTTGATTTACCAAAGGACCGTATTATTGGTGTAGTAGGTGAATCTGGTTGTGGTAAAAGTGTTACAAGCTTATCGATAATGCAACTTGTTCAAGCTCCTCAAGGACAAATTGTAAGTGGTCAAATTCGTTTTAATTCTGATAAGCTTGGTTATGATGATAATGGCAATAAGCTTGCATATGATATTGCTAAGATGCCTATGCAAGAATTATATAACATTCGTGGAAATGAAATCTCAATGATTTTCCAAGAGCCTATGACTAGCTTAAATCCGGTTTTTACAATCGGCAATCAGTTAGATGAGGTTACTTTTATTCATAATCCAGAAATTACTAAGGAAGCTGCAAAAGCTCGTTCATTAGATTTATTAGTTCAGGTTGGTATTTCAATGCCTGAGCGTGTTTATAATTCATATCCACATGAGCTATCAGGTGGTATGAGACAAAGAGTTATGATTGCGATGGCACTTTTATGTGAACCAAAATTGCTTATTGCAGATGAGCCTACAACCGCTTTGGACGTTACAATTCAAGCTCAAATTTTGGATTTACTTAAAAAACTTCAAAAGGAAAAGCACTGCTCAATTATGCTAATTACTCATGATTTAGGAGTAATTGCGGAAATGGCAGATGAGGTTGTAGTTATGTATGCTGGACGTGTTATTGAAAGAGGTACAGTAAGAGAAATCTTCAATAATCCTCTTCATCCATATACCATTGGACTTCAAAAGAGTAAGCCACTCATTACATCTAACTCAAACGAACCATTATATTCAATTCCTGGTTCAGTACCTAGTCCTATTAATTTACCAGATAATTGCTTCTTCCATGGAAGATGTCAAAAATGTATTAAAAAGTGTGATGGTAAATATCCAGGCTATGTTCAAGTAACACCTACTCATAGTGTAGCTTGTTATTTATATGAGAATGAAGAAACTGATAATAAGGAGGACAATGAATAATGGAAAACCTAAACAATGAAGAAGTAAATGTTATAGATGAAATTAATTCTGAAATTAGTCCTACCTTAGAAGAGGATACATTAGAGGCTAAACCTAATTTGGAATATATTCTTGAGGTTAGAAATTTAAATAAGTACTTTCCTCTTAATCCAAATTTTTTTGGCCGTCCTCAAAGCGTATTAAAGGCTGTTAACAATGTTTCTTTTGGAATTAAGAAGGGCCAAACAATTGGTATAGTTGGAGAATCTGGATGTGGAAAAACAACACTTGGTCGTACAATTTTAAAGCTATATGAGCCAGATGGTGGTCACATTTGGTTTAATGGAGAAGAGATTACTAATTATAAGTCTAAGGATATGCGTTCTCTTCGTACTAAAATGCAGCTCGTATTCCAAGACCCATATTCAAGCTTACCTCCTCGTATGACAGTTGGTAATATAATATCTGAGGCTGTTAAGGTTCATAATATTGTGCCTAAAGAAGAAGTTGAGGAATATGTTCTTTCAATTATGAAGCAATGTGGTCTTCAGCCTTCATATTATAACCGTTATCCTCATGAGTTTTCAGGCGGACAACGTCAAAGAATTTGTATTGCTCGTGCCCTTGCAGTAAAGCCTGAACTTGTTGTATGTGATGAGCCTGTAAGTGCCCTAGACGTATCAATTCAAGCTCAAATTATTAATTTGCTTCGTCGTTTACAACGCGAAATGAATTTAACCTATATGTTTATTTCTCATGATTTGTCAGTTGTTAAATATATAACAGACCAAATATTAGTTATGTATTTGGGAAATATGATGGAATATGGAGATACTGATGAGATTTTTGATAATCCTCTTCATCCATATACAAAGGCATTATTCTCAGCGGTCCCTGTTCCAAATCCTGATCATGAGTCTAATCGTATTATTTTAACTGGTGATATTCCATCACCTGCAAATCCTCCTAAGGGATGTAAGTTCCATACACGTTGTAGCGAATGCAAGAGTGTATGTAAGCTTATTTCTCCAAAATATATTGAGCATTCACCAAATCATTTTGTTGCGTGTCATTTATATGATGAGGAAGTAATGAGCAAGATGGATAAATATGATCAAATGCTTGAGGAAAAGGAAAGACAAGAGTTATTTCTTCAAACACAGAACGAAAAGAAATTAAAAATAAAGAATAAAAAGGATAATATAAAATGTCCAGAGGAAAAGAACAAAGAAGAGAAATAGAAGATGATGGTCGTACTATTTACAATATGGATGTAGATGGTATGCCACATCGTGTAAAAAAATCTAATTTATCTGGAATAGTATTAACTAAAAAAGAAAGAAGAGCTATTCGTAGAGCTGCTATCATTCATGTTTTACCTCAGTTAATTACTATTGTACTTGGATTCTCGTTAGCTATGTTATTAATATGGCTATGGCTACGATAGGAAGGAGAAAAAAAATGAAACATTTAAAGAGATCATTAATAGCTTCGTTATGCGCAGTTTCAGTATTATTGATTGCTAGCTGCAATTCAAAAAGCTCTTTAAAGGATACTGATTCATCAAGTGAAGATGAGTATACTACATTGCGAGTTTTAAGCTCTGATTATGAGTTATCTCAAGACACTCGTGCATCGCAAATAAAAGCTGAATATCTTATTAAAAATAATGGATATAAGGATTCTGATGAGGTTGGAGTGATTATCACATTAAACTCTAAGCCACTTATTGACTATTATAATGATTATTATCAAAATAGCTATTATAGTGTTGCGGATTTTTATAGCAGTAATGATGCGGCTATAAAATTAACGAGCATTGTTAATGAGCAAACTAAGGTTATTAATGAACTTCAAGCTAATTCCTTAATAAGTGGAATAAAGCATCAATATCGCACTGTTTTAAATGGCTTTTCAGCTACAACTACTTATGGTAAGATTAGCGATATTGAAAATAATCCATTTGTAGATAAGGTTATATTATCTGACACATATAATTTACCAAAGACAACAACTGACTCTAGCTCTACAAGCACTGGCGCTGTTCAAAATGTTGTAGACGTATATCCAACAGGTATTTTTAATTCATCTAGTGTAAGCTACAATGGAGAAGGAACTGTAGTTGCGGTTCTTGACTCTGGATTCCAATGCTCGCATTCAGTATTTAAAAATCAGCCTGAAAAGGAAGTTATCACTGTTGATTTAATCGCAAGTAAACTTGAAGAATTAAATGCATATGAATCAACTGAAAATTTAAAGCCAGAGGATTTATATTATAGTAAAAAGATTCCTTTTATGTATGATTATGCAGACAAGGATTTTGATGTTAATCCTTATGATTCAGAGCATGGAACACATGTTGCTGGTATTATTGGTGGAAAAGATGATGTTATTACTGGTGTTGCAACAAATACTCAGCTAGCGTTAATGAAGGTATTTGGCGATACAACTAGTGGTGCTGAATCTGAGGATATCGTTGCAGCACTTGAGGATGCAGTAGTACTTGGAGTGGATTGTATAAATATGTCACTTGGTACTTCATGTGGATTCAGTAGTGAGGCTGATAATGACAGTATTAATGCTGTATATAAAGCAATTGAAGATGCTGGTATTTCTTTAATTGCGGCTGCAAGTAATGATTATTCATCAGGCTATGGTGGACCAAAGGGTAACGTAAATAAGGTAACTAATCCTGATTCTGGAACTGTTGGTTCTCCATCTTCATATACAAACACTCTATCAGTGGCATCTATTAGTGGATTAAAGAGCAATTATATGGTTGCAAATAACGACTATACTTTCTTCTTTACTGAGTGTGCTGATGTTACAGGTAAGAAGCAAGAATTTGTTAAGGATTTGTGCGCAGCTGACTCAGAGCTAAGCGCTAGTGGTACTAAAACATATGAATATGTTACTGTTCCTGGTGTTGGTATTTCCGCTTCTTATAATGGACTTGATGTGAAGGGAAAAATTGCTCTTGTTAAGCGTGGAACAAATACCTTTGATGAAAAGGTTAAAAATGCTAAGAAGAATGGTGCTGTTGCAGTTATCATCTACAACAATGTTGAGGGTGATATTTCAATGTCAATCACAGATAATACCCACATTCCAGCAATTTCTGTTACAAAAGAGGTAGGAAATAAGCTTGCGGAACAAAAAACAGGTACTATTACTATTTCATCTTCTAATTTAGCTGGACCATTCATCTCTGATTTCTCAAGCTGGGGACCTACTCCATCTCTTGAGCTAAAGCCTGAGATTACTGCTCATGGTGGAGAAATTAAATCAGCTATTCCTGGCGATTCATATGATTCAATGAGTGGTACATCAATGGCTGCACCAAATATGTGTGGAGTTGTCGTATTAATCAGACAATATTTGAAGGAGAAATATCCTGGTAAGACTTCAAAAGAAATTATGAATATGACATATAGCCTATTAATGTCAACTGCAACAATTGCATTAAACGAAGAGGGAAATGCCTATTCTCCTCGTAAGCAGGGTGCAGGGCTTGCTAATTTATTAAATGCTACAAAAACAAAGGGTTATATTAGTGTTGAGGGTAGTGACAAGCCAAAAATCGAGTTAGGTGATGATGCTAAGCGTAGTGGAAAATATGATTTAGCATTCTCAATTAACAATATTTCTGATAAGGATATTACTTATACTTTAGATTTAACTGCATTAACTGAGACTGTATCAGCATCAGATGCTGAATATGTAGCTGAAAAGTCTTATGTTTTAGATAATTCATTTACTGCGACTGTTAATGGTTCAGCAATTTCAAATAATACGGTTACTGTACCAGCAGATGGTAGTGTTAATGTAGTAATTAAATATGAATTATCTCAATCAGATAGAAACTACATTGAAAATGGATTCCCATATGGAATTTATGTAGAAGGATTTGTTAAGGCAATTCCAACTGATTCTGCCGAAGCGTCATTAAATGCTCCATTCCTTGCGTTCTATGGAGATTGGACAGAGGCTCCTTTATTTGATAGAACATATTTTGAAATTGAAACAGAGGCTCACGATGGTTCAATAGATGAAGAGGATAAGCTTGCTGCAGACTACTTTGCCACAAGGCCGTATGGTTCTTACTTAAATAACTATATTATTCCTCTTGGAACTTATATTTATGATGTTGATGAAACTCAATATGATGCAATTCCTGGTTCCTTAGATCATATTGCATTATCAGAGGACATGGGTACAATTGATGGATTAAGTGTTGTTTATGCTGGATGCTTGAGAGCTGCAAAGACAATGACATATACAATCACTGATACTGTAACAGGTGAGGTTATATTCTATGACGTTGATTACAACTGCTCAAAAGCGTTTGGATATAATGGCTCTGCAATGCCATATTATCATTATTTAAGACAAAAATGTGCAAATTTAGGCTTGATTAATAATCGTACATATCGTTTTAATATGATTGGTACGATTGATTATGGTGATGGTGGACTTCAAACAAATGTAAGAAATTCATTTGGCTTTGATTTTGTGATGGATAATGAGGCTCCAATTATTAAGGAAGCTAAGTTCCAACGCACATATGATAAGAATTTGAAGAAGGATCGTTATTATATTACATTAACTGTTTATGATAATCATTATGTTCAATCAATTACGCCAATTTCATTTGCAAGTTCAGAGTCATATACAATTTTAACTCCAGATCCAATTCCTGTTTATAGTAGTAAGGGTGCTGATACTGAGGTAAAAATTGAAATTACGGATTTCTTAGAAACAAGAGATCATGATGCACTTATCAGTAATGCAATTAGTTTTAATATTGATGATTACGCATTAAATACAGCTGTTTTTGTCGTTGAGCTTCCTGGTACTACAGAAATGTTTAAATTTACAGAAGATGGACAATATTCTAGTAAAACTATGAGCATTATGACTGGATATGTAAACGAGGCAATTGATTTAACTCAATATTTATGTACATCATCAAGCGCTGATCAATCATATTTTAAGAATTTAGTATGGACAAGTAGTAATGAGGCTGTTGCAAAGGTTGTAAATGGTGTTGTAATGCCATATAGTACAGGCCAAACAACTATTAGATGTACGGATCAATACTATGAAAACCATTATGCAACAATAAAAATTAATGTAAAGCCAGAAAGAGATACATCAAAATCTGTTAAAAAGGCGTATACAGGTTCTGATAAGATAAAAGAAATAACCTTCGATTATTTTGATACATTATATGCTCATCCCGCATCATATGGTTCTTCAGAGATAGGAAAAACAGGCGCAATGGTTTATACAACGTCAGTTCCTAGTCCGAAAATGTATCCGGGAGAAAGTATTAAGCTTCATTATAATGTAAATCCATGGTATACAGAGGATAAATATAATTTGGTTTGGAGCTCTTCAAATAATTTGGTAGCTTCAGTAGATGAAAATGGTGTTGTTTGTGCGTTAAAGGAAGGATCTGCAACGATTACTCTAAAAGCAGAAGGTACCTCTATCTTGGCTAAAATTAAGATTGAAGTTTTAAATGAGTTTATTGTAGAAAGTAGAGTATTAGTTTCATATAAGGGACTTGGTGGAGATGTTGTAATCCCTGATGATAAGGGAATTATGTATATAGGACCTTATGCATTCTCTTTATATAATACTGATGATACAGATGTAAATCCAGACAATGATGGAGATGCAAATAAGGTACCTTATGGTAATAATAAAATTACAAGTGTAGTTATACCTGAGGGTTGTGAACAAATTCAAAAATATGCATTCTATAACTGTACAAGCTTAAAATCAGTGCATTTACCATCTACAATTCGTTTTATTAAGGAATATGCATTTGCATATGATACTAACGTGTATAGTTCTAGTGCTCTTGAGGTTATCAATTTAGAGGATGTAGAGTGTGTTGGTCACAACGCATTTGAGGGTTGTGATAAGCTTAAGGAAATAGATTTATCTAATTGCTATACACTTGGTGCATATAGCTTTGCCTCATGTACATCTTTAAGTAGTGTTGATTTAACTAAGGTTCGTAATGCTGGTAAAAATACGTTCTATAATTGTAAGAATTTAACAACAGTAATCTCTAATGAAGCTACTAAGATTAGTGAAGGAATGTTTGAAAATTCTGGTGTTACAAGTATTGAATTATATACAACTGCAATTCCTGCTCGTGCATTTTATAATTGTAAAAATTTAACCAGTATTATAATAAATGGTAAGCTTGTTTCTATTGGTGAGAATGCTATTAGTAATAATCCGAATTTAACTTTAGTTGATATTAAGGCTAAAGTAGAGTATATTAATGAAAAGGCAATAAATAATAATGAATCATTGGAAAGATTAGTATTACCAAATAGTAGTGTAAAGGTTTCTAAAAATGCATTTGCAAATTGCCCTAAATTAACTACTGTTGAATTTCAAGAAGAAACATATTTATCATCGCTAAATCAAGGTATTTTTGCAAATAGTGGAGTTTCTACATTTGTTGTTGATTCAAACAATAAGTATTATACAGCACATGAGGGCATGCTTATTTCAAATGATAAAATTTTGTTAGTAGCTCCAAAGGCAAGTTTAGGAGATTATGTATTACCTGCAAATATTAACATAATTGGTGAATATGCATTCTCAGGGGTAGACTCGCTAACAAGTATTGCTATTTCAAATGCGGTTGAATTAGGAGAAGGTGCATTTGCAAATTGCCCTAATTTAGTGGCTGTATCTTTAGCTGAGTCACAAGTAATTCCTTCATATGCGTTCTATAATTGTAAGAATTTATCAACTGTGACTAATTTAGATAAGATTACTAATATTGGTGAGGCGGCATTTTATAATACTGCAATCACTAATTTAACAATTGCAACTAATGCTAAGATTGGTGATTATGCATTTGAAAAATCAAAACTATTAACTCTTACTATCGGTGATGATGTTAATATGGCTAACGGAGTATTTAGGGATTGTACATCATTAGTTACAGTAAATGTTCCTGCTTCATATAAAGAAGTTAAAAATCAAACATTCTCTGGATGTATTAATTTAACTCAATTTGATTTTACAAATATTGAAAATGTTGGTGTAAGTGCATTTTATAAAACAAAAATAAGAGAAGCTAATATGCCAAATGTAACTATTATTTCTAGTTCTGCATTCAAAAATTGTAGTAATCTTGAGGCTATATCTATGCCTAAGGTTAGTTCAATTGGTGAATATGCATTCTCTTGTGATGAGGCCGCTACAACTGAGGCTATGCAAGCTCCAATATTTACAAGTATTGAATTACCTGAGACATTAGTCCAATTGAGTACGGGTGCATTTATGAATTGTAACAAATTAACAACAGTTGTAATTAATGGCTCTTGTTCTGGTATAATTCATACAGATGTGTTTAGACAATGTAAAGCATTAGAAAGTGTTACATTATCAAATGATATAAAAGATATTAATAGTTATGCGTTCGCAGATTGTGCAAACATGTCAACAATTAATCTTACAAATGTTGAGTCTGTTGGTGAAGGTGCGTTTGGTGGTACAGCTAAATTGACTAATGTTGATTTATCAAATTCTTTATATATTGATGATTTCGCATTCGCTGCTTCTGGATTAAATTGCACTATTAGTGCTCCTAAACTAACTGAAATTGGTAAGTACGCATTCCAAAAGACAAAGATTACAAGCTTTGATGCCCCTTGTTTAATAACAATTGGTGAAGGTGCATTCTATCAAGCTAATTCACTTACATCATTTGCATTCTCATCTTGCATTGAATATATTGGAGAAAATGTATTCTTAAAAGCATCAAAACTTGAGAATATTTATTATAATCATGGAACTGAAACAGTAACTACAGCTGTCATTAATGATTATGCTAGAGTAGAAGATGGAGTTTTATATACTAACATAACTTCAAAAAAACTTAATCTTCATTCAGTCCCAGCAGCAAAAAACATTAAAAATTTAGAGATTCTTGAGGGAACTTATAGCATTGGATTCTATGCTGGTAATGAGAATAAGAATGTTGAGTCAATTGTTTTACCTGATTCATTAAGAGTAATTGGTGCATACGCGTTCTATGGTTATACTTCACTTAATAGTGTTGAGTTCAAATCTGTAAATGCTCCTACATTTGAGTGTTTTTATGATGAAAATTTAAGCTTAAATACAACTGATCCAGGATATGACGCTCTTCATAAATATCATGATATGTATGGTAGTATTCTATATTATGCTAATTTTATTGATTTAATTGGTAAGAAAAAAGCAATTAATTTAATTGTTCCAAATAATGAGAAATTATATGGATATGATTCAATTATTTTTGATGTATATTTTGGTGGAATTGAAAATGCAACAAAGTCTAATTATACAGCAATGGATAGCTACTCTGCATCATACATTGAATTGATGGAAAGAATTATGAAGATTGATGTTGTAGCATTATCTGATGAGGAAATCATTAATAAGGCAAGTACAGCATATGCAAATATGTCTACTGATCTTACAAAGTTTGGATATACTGAGGCTGAATTAAAAGAAATGAGTGATAAGCTTACATCTATTACTTCAGATTTAAGAAATCTTAAATTTAAAACTGCATCGGCTGAGGTTAAGAATATGCAAGCTAAGCTAGATACTCTTGATACAGTATTTACAATTGATCGTTTACAAGAATTAAATGCTTTAGCACGTGAGCTTGAAAAGCTTACTCTTGCGGAAAGAAATATTCTTGACTTAACTAAGTACAATGCACTTATTGCATCATACAATAGCTACTGTGATTCATTACAACCAGTAATTGATGCTACAAACGAGGTTGTTAATAATTCATTTAACTATGCTTTTGCAGCTGTAACATCATTCTTAAGCTTAGCTGCTTTAGCTGGATTAGTACTAAAGTTTAAACTATAAGAGGAGGAGAAGATATGAAAAAAATAAAATATTTATTATTTACTATATTAGTGTTTTCTCTTGTCTCTTTAGTAGCTTGTGGTGGAAGTGATGATCCTACTAGTGATGTTGTTACAGGTGATACATTATCACCTACAACAAGCATAACTACTACACCATCATTTACTGGTGATGTTAATAGTCTTGATACTTTAATTGCATGTATAAATAGTTCGATTGGGAATCCAGATTATGTAGAAACTACTACAAGTATCATGGATGGTCAAACTGAAGTGTACAGAAGAGTAATTACTGTTTCACTTGAGAAGGGTGAGGCTTTAGATGCTACTATTACAATTGAAACTTATGAGCTTAACTCAAATTTTACTCTTGAGAAAAGTACTAAGGTAGAAACTGTAAAGGATTTAAAAGCGGAATCATTATTTACTTACAAATTAGATGCACAATATTTTGCAAGCTATAGTGTGAGCAATAATGGTTTAACTGCAACAGTTAAAGCAACCGAGGCTAAAAATTTGTTAAATTCTTCAAGCGTTACAGTAAGTGAAGATTTCTTATTTAGCATAGCTTTAAATAATAAGAGAATTTCTTCCGTAAATCTTAATTATAAAATGGATAATAAGAATGTAGTAATATCATCTGTATATAGCTATTTTAACTAAAAACAAAAGGGGCTGTGAAAAAACCTAGGTTTTGAGAAAAAACAAATTTAGGGCTTTCA
>CAMEKY010000019.1 GCA_945921565.1 uncultured Clostridium sp.
CACCAACAATACGTCCACGTCCATATGTATCAGGTAAACCTGTTAAAATATGAGCTGAACGACATGCTCTCATTTCAGGAGTATAACAATCGAATACACCGTCATTATGAGTCTTACGATACTTTGTAAAAATTTCATGAATTCTTTCAGTTACTTGGTATCCATATTGACTAGCAGCTTGCTCAGCCATCTTAATACCACCAAATGGCATTAAAGCTCTCTTAAGTGGCTTGTCTGTTTGAAGACCAACGATCTTCTCAAGATCCTTATCGATGTAACCAGGATTATGTGAATTAACTTGAGAAACGATATCAATATCGCAATCAAGAACTCCACCTTTTGCACGTTCTTGAGCCATTAATTCAAGAACCTCGTTCCATAGTTTCTTAGTAGCGTCTGTTGCAGGTGCTAAGAAGCTAGCGTCTCCCTCATATGGAGTATAGTTTCTTTGGATGAAATCACGAGTATTTATTTCGTCATTAGACCATTTTCCAAGGGTGAAACCTTCCCATGCTTTGTTCATAGTATTTGACCTCTTTCTTAATTTAAAAATTTACTATTTGTGAGATTTTTTTGTTAAGTAATAACAATTATTCCCACCGAATGATATTATTCCATAATGGCATATATTTGTCAAGAAATATGCATATAAATTTTACGCTTTTTTACTTTAATTCATTTATTTTTGCATCAAGCCATAATTCAAGAATTTCCTCTGGCTGATACCCCTTACAGCGAGCCTTAATTTCTCCATCTTTTGTAACTAAAATTGTAGGGGCAGTTAAAACCTCAAATAATTCCATTAATTCAGTTGTATCCTCAGATGCTTCAATATGAACCAATCTACAATCATCACGCCCACTAACAATATTTTGAAGCACAGGCATTAGTGATAAGCAATTTGCACATGATTCACCAGATATTTCAATAACACAAATTCCTTTTAATTCTTCTTTGTAATTATCCTTTGTTATCATCCTATTCACCTACTTTCAATAGTGCTCTTGCATGTAAAACCTGTTCCTTTGTAGGAGGCTCTACACCCTCAAGAGGATATGGAATTCCTAAATTTTTATATTTTACAACACCCATTGTATGATATGGTAACACCTCAACCTTATCTACAGTCTTAATTTCCTTTAGGAATTCCTTTAGTTTTTGTAACTCTTCCTCTTCTGTTGTAATTCCTGGTACAAGCACATGTCTAATCCACATATGCTTATCATGATCTGATAACCATTTTGCGAATGCTAAAGTATTTGCGTTGTCTACTCCGGTTAATTCCTTATGACCTTTGCTATCAATGTGCTTAATATCGAGCAAAAATAAATCTGCATGTTTTATTAATTCTTCATGCTTTTTAACATTTTCTGGATTATTAGGATTAAACATAAATCCAGATGTATCTACAGCTGTTCTAACTCCTGCATCGTGAAATAGCTTTAAAAGCTCAATCGCAAAGTCCATTTGAAGAAGTGGCTCACCACCAGTAATAGTAATTCCACCTTTATCTCCCCAATAGCCTTTGTATCTCATGGCCTGATTAAAAATATCTATAGCTTCCCATTCCTCTGCACCTTCTTGAGTCCAGGTATCAGGATTATGACAATATTTACATCTTAAAGGACAACCTTTAAAGAAAATAACATATCTTATCCCTGGTCCATCAACTGTACCGAATGATTCAAATGAATGAATTTTACCTTTCATATTACATCACCATATGTAGTATACCAATTTTTAGAATTTAAAACAACAAATATGCTTAAATTATTAAATAGATTACAAGACATATCACAAATGCAATAATATTAACCAATATACCAATAAGATAACATTTTTTCATGTTTGTAACTTTAAATGCACCTAAATAAAAGCTAATTATATATATTGAAGAATCTGTTGATCCTTGTAATATACTTGACACATAAGCAAGCTTTGAATTCGCTTTATATGAATTATAAATATTAACCATAAATCCAATTGATGCTTGATTAGAAAGGGGTCTAAATAAGGCTTGGGAAATTAAATCAGCATATTCCTTTGCGCCTCTAAATAAATCACTAATTAAACCGCTAGCTCTTAAGGTATTTATACAAATATACATGGTAATCATAGAAGGTGCGATTTTTAATACGCTTTTTACTCCGTCCTTAAGTCCATCAATAAATGCTTCATATGCTTTAACATGTTTTATAATTGCAAAGATAAAAATAAGAAGTAAAAATACAGGAATTATATATGCACTAATCATATTTTATGAGCACCTTATTTAAAACAATTGTTGATATAAAACAACATAAGCTTACTAGAAAGGTAGGTAAAATAATGTCATAAGCTCCTTCTATGTAAGTTTGACGAATAGCTACAATACTTTGAGGAATTAGACAAAAGCCTGAAGCATTTAATGTCAAAAAGGTTGTTATTTCGTTATATTTTATAGTATCATAAGTTAATTTCTCCATAGCTTTTATTCCTGCACTTGTAGCTGCGCCATTGATACCTAAAAAATTGCAGGTTAAATTTAGGGAGATGTAATCAAGTGCTTCTTTATCATCAAGACGGGGAAATAATGGCTTTAGCATTTTAGATACAAAGCATGTAATTTTATCTAAGAATCCACTTCTTTTAGCAATTTCAAGCATACCTGAAAATAGTATCATTACGGCTCCCATTTTAAGTATCATAATTATCGCTTCATAAGGAAGTTCTAGTAAAGTAGATGTAAGTTCCGATACTTTACCTGTTATAATCGCATATATAATTGCAACAAGAAATATTATTACGAATAATACATTTATCAAATGTGTTCACCTTATAATAATTTTATTATTTTATCCATAAAAAAATGAGCAAACATTAATCTTTGCTCATAATATGTTATAAATGTTTGGTATTTTGATATTTTTAAATTAATATAAAAAGCTCAGGCCTGACCCAAGCTTTATACTAATTATTTTTCACTATTATTTTCGTCTTCATCATGCTTAATATTAAGCTTCGATAAAACCTCGTTCATATGATTTCCATATTCCAAAGCTTCATCATATTTGAAGATTAATTCAGGCATTTTACGCGCATTTAAGGTTTTTGCAAGCTCACGTCTCAGATAAGATTTTGATTCCTCTAAAGCATCAGCTACTGCCCCTTTATCCTTCTTAATATATGATGTATAGTAAATAGTCATATAGGATAAATCATTAGTTATTCTAACCTCAGTAATTGTAGCTTCCTTTAAATACTGATTTCTTGAATCACGAGAAAGAAGGATAGAAAGCTCTCTTAAAGCGTTAGACTCTAATCTTTTAATCAGTAAGCTCATTATTTACGCTCAATTTCCTTCATGACTGAAGCTTCAAAGATATCTCCTTCTTTAATATCGTTGAAGTTTTCAATTGTGATACCACATTCGTATCCATTTTTAACTTCCTTAACATCATCCTTAAATCTCTTTAAAGAAGCCATTTTACCTTCATATACAACGATTCCATCACGAATAATTCTAACAAGTGAATTAGATTGAATTACACCATCAGTTACATAGCATCCAGCTACAGTACCAACCTTAGAAATCTTAAATGTATTACGTACCTCTGCTTGACCAATAATAACCTCTTCAAATTCAGGCGCAAGCATACCCTTAAGTGCAGCCTCAATATCCTCAAGAAGCTTATAGATGATTGAATATAATCTAATCTCAACACCCTTTTCAGCTGCAGTTTGTCTAACTGCTGCAGTTGGACGTACATTAAATCCAAGTACAATTGCATTTGAAGCAGATGCTAAAATGATATCAGTATCAGTTATTGCGCCTACAGAGCATCTAATTACATTTACTGTAAAGTCATCAACCTTAATTTTTTCAAGGCTTTGACGTAATGCCTCAGCACTACCTTGAAGATCAGCCTTAACAATTAAGCTTAATTCCTTAGATTCGTCTTTAGTACGGAATAATTCCTCAAGTGACTTCTTAGAAGCCGCATTTGCCTTATCCTTTGTTCTATTTGTACGTTGCTCAGAAATTTCCCTAGCCTCTTGTTCAGATGAAAGAGCCATAAATTTATCTCCAGCAAATGGAACATCATCAAGCCCTGTAACTACTACAGCCATTGATGGTAATGTTTCATTATACTTAATATGACGGTCATCCTCCATTGTTCTAACACGTCCATATGTATCTCCACATACTACGTAGTCTCCAATTCTTAACGAACCGTTTTGAACTAAGAATGTAGCAACAGGGCCTCTTCCTCTATCAAGCTCAGCCTCAATTACAGAGCCTGTTGCAAGACGATTAGAGTTAGCCTTAAGCTCCATAACCTCAGCAGTGAACTGAATAACATCTAATAAAGAATCAACTCCTATACCCTTAAGTGCTGAAATCTCAACAAATGGAGTTGAACCACCCCAAGCCTCAGGAACTATATCATAATGAGTTAATTCTTCCATAACCTTCGTTGGATTAGCACCTGGTTTATCACATTTATTAACTGCAACAATAATTGGACATTTTGCAGCCTTAGCGTGGCTAATAGCTTCCTCAGTTTGTGGCATTACACCATCATCTGCGGCTACAACAAGTACAACTATATCAGTTACTTGAGCTCCACGAGCACGCATTTCTGTAAATGCTGCATGTCCTGGAGTATCAATGAATGTAATTTTTTGACCATTTCTTTCAACCTGGTAAGCACCAATATGTTGAGTGATACCACCAGCTTCTCCCGCTGCGACACGTGTATTTCTAATGTAGTCAAGTAATGTTGTTTTACCATGGTCAACATGACCCATTATAGTTACAACAGGAGGACGTGTTGATAAAGTTTCTTCTGCATCATCAATAGTAAACTCATCAAATCTAGTTACGTCCGTTACAACCTCATCCTTTAATGAATAACCAAATTCAGAGGCTACAAGCTCAATCGTATCTCTATCAACTGATTGATTTTGATTGGCCATTATTCCTAGTTGCATTAACTTCATAATAATTTGAGCAATTGGCTTGCCCATTTCTGTAGCCATATCTGCTACAGTCATTCCTTCTTTATAGACTAAAACTCCATCCTTAGTAACATTTTTATCCTTTTGAGGGATATTAGATACTCTTTGTTCAGTCTTTTTTGTTTTCTTTGCCAAAATATCACCTTATTCCTTTAATAATTTTGCAAAGCCTCGATCCATAATACCTATTACATGTACATTTTTTTTGCCAATTGCTTGGCTCAGGTCATTACAAGAATAGTTTTTGTTGACATCAACATTATATGTTTTTGCCTTATCTGTTATTTTTTTAGTAGTATTTATAGCAGTATCACTAGCTAAAAATACTAAATATATGCTATTATTTCTCAAGCCTTCAGTGACCATATCAGTCCCCGAAATAACATGACCAGCCCTTTTTGCAAGGCCAAGGTTTAAAAGTATTTTATCCATTTATAACCTCTATTAGCTCATCATAAATATTTTCCGGTACCGAAACCTCAAGTTTCTTATCTAAAACATGAGATTTTTTTGCAGCTAAAACCACTGCAGAATCTTTTTTAAGATATGCACCACGTCCATTTGCCTTACCAGTTTGGTCAATAATAACATTTCCCTCTGGTGTTCTAACAACACGAATTAATTCTTTTTTTTCAAGAACCTCACGTGTTTGGCAGCAGGTACGTAAAACAAGTTTCTTCTCTTTCATAATTACCTCAAACTAAATGTTAAGTAATCCCTCAGTACGTGCATCTGAAGCTGATTTTATATCAATCTTCCATCCGCATGATTGTACTGCAAGACGAACATTCTGTCCAGCCTTACCAATTGCAAGACTTAATTGATCATCTGGTACGATAGCTAAAGATGTCTTTTCCTTAGGATCAATATTTAAAACTAATGTAACCTTTGCTGGTTGAAGTGAATTTCTAATTAATTCTTCTGGGTCATCGCTCCACTTATAAAGGTCAATTTTTTCACCATTTAATGATTGAACAACTTCCTTAATACGGTTACCGTTTTCACCAACACATGAACCTAAGGCGTCAACCTTTGGATCAGTAGAATAAATCGCAATCTTTGAACGGTCTCCAGCATCACGAGCGATTCCTTTTATCTCAATTATTCCTTCTTTAATTTCAGGAATATAATTTTCAAGAAGGCGAGTAATTAAACTGCGGTCTAAACGAGATAATTTAACCTTTGGATCCTTTGTAGTTTGCTCTACCTTTTTAACATATACAGATATTTTGTCCCCAACTGCAAAAGAATCATTTGGTAGCCACTCAGCACGAGGAAGTACTGCAGTTGTACCTTGACCAATGCTTAAATAAGCAAAATTATCATCAACCTTAAGTACTGATGCACTAATCATATCATCTTCTTTATCCTTAAAGTATTGATAAGCCTTTTCACGAAGTAAAGCCTTAATGTTAGAAGCGAATGTTGATTTTGCACTACGTGCAGCCTGACGTCCGAAATCTTCCTTTGTAGAAACTATAGTAGTCAAAATATCGCCAACTTTTGCGGTTGACTTAATCTTTTTTGCATCCTCTAAAGTAATCTCTGCAATTGCATCTGCAGCAGGCTCAGTTGATAATTCTTCAACTACTTGACGTTGTGCAGTTACAACTAATTCATTCTTTTCAGGGTTAACCTTTACAACAATAGTTGAATTTGGTTCAACCTTCTTTGCTGATGCAGCTAAGCTCTTCTTTAATACCTCAATCATTTCTTCATAAGTTACGCCACATTCAACCGCATACTCTTCTAATAATTTAAATAATTCCTTGTTTACCATTTTAAAAAAATCCTCCTAAATCTTAACGGCAAGTCTAATCTTTTTGATATCAGTCTCTTTAATAGAAACCTTCTTCATTCTACCTTTGATATTAATCTCAACAACTAAGGTATCATCCTCATATGATAATAATGTTCCCTCAAATGTCTCATTTATCGTTTTAACATTGACATACTGGCCAACGCTCTCTTTAATTTCTTCTTTATTTCTTAATGTTCTTTCTGCCCCAGGCGAACATACCTCGAGCATATATTCAGGCATATCACCATCATACTCATCAAGCTTTTTAGATAGATATTCATTAACAATAGCTAAAGTGTCAGAATCAATTCCGCCATCCTTTTTGTCAATTGATACCCTAAGCATACGATATCCATATTCCTTAACCCATAATACTTCGTATAAATATAGGTTGTATTGCATAAGCACTGGTTCAATCATTTTTTCAACATCAGATGTATCAAACATATTAGCACCTCCTCGTATAATACATTTAAAAAAGTGAGAACAAATCTCACTTTCCTAATCAAATATCTATATGTAGTTTACCACACTTTTAAAAAAATACAAGTGTTTTTGACTAAATACTTATTTTTTTAAGTAATTCTTTACAAAATCTTGGTTAAATCCTAGCATATCTAGCATTTGATTCATAACTTTTGACTCAACACACTCTACTCTAACTGTATTAAGTGTACTGTTGTTATGAAAATGAATAACATATGAATAAATACCTTTTTTTCTTCTTAGCGGAGTTGAAATATCTTCAACACCAATGATATTCTTCTTTTCTACAACTAATATTCTTTTAGTGAATGATCCATAATATACCGTAATCTTATCATCATTTACTGTAATACCATTAGTTTTTTTAGCAAGAATTCCAGTAATAATTAAAACTATCTCACTTAAAAGATATAATATACCTACTACAATGAATCCATAAAATGCCTTTTTATTGTAGAATAGACCTACTAGTAATATTGCAATTGAAGTCACAAGCATAAAGATAAACAATCCTAAATTTGACCAAGTTAAGAAAGGTTTAATGCTTGGTGATGTTATATCCTTATCCTCAACCTTATATCCACCAACAAGATCATTTAAATGCTTATTTACATCATCTAATCTACATAAAGGAATTAACACACCAGGGATGCCAGCATTTTGACTGCTTGAGTTATTTTGATTATTTGAATTTTGACCATACCCCACAACATTTAAATAAATAGTTGCATATCCAAATATTCGCATAATTATATTTTGATGAACTGTCACACCTCTTATTTTAGAATACTCTAAGCTATTATCAACCTTAGTTAATAGGCCATGACTGATTTGTAAGGATGTGGCACCTTTTTTAATCTTAAAATCGTGATACATAAAGAACGTAGTTACAACACTTACAGCTGTAGTAAATGCAGCCAATCCTATATACCCAAATATTATAGTCAAGATAAATGTCCAAAATGAATCAAGCGTAATAATACTATTTATAATCACAATAGCAATTACACCAATCATTACTAACATTAAAAACGAAATAACGAAAGTTAAAATATTTGAAAGTGAATAAAGAAATTTCCCCTTTGATGTAAAATGATAATCATAATCTTGACCCGAAATAACATTTTCATAATTACTAATTAAAACTTCATCATCGTTAGTAATATCATCCCTCGTGTCCTTCATTATTTTAATTTGCTTGTATAATTTATCCGCATCCTCGTTATCTAATACAACCGCAAATTCAGCATTAAATGCTGTATTAGTGGAACCAGAATCAACTAAAATATACTTGACATGGAATATTCTTGCAAGCAAAGATTGTTTTGTATTTATAGCATTAATCTTTTCTCTTTTAATGATAGATGTTTTCTTAAATATAACTCCTCGTTGACATTTAATTTCCTCATTATTAATTTCATAACCAGCAGAATTGTAATACAGGTTTGAATACACTGATAACACGATTACACCTAAAATAAGTACTATCACATCTATTAAAATAACTATAGCGATTTTATCCTTAATAGCATTCACACTGTCACCATCAATTAATGATAGATTAAATACAATAATAAAAAATATTAAAGCGAATAAACCACCAATAATTTTTAAAGGTATTATTTTTTTTGAAAATCTAATCACTGTTATCACCAACCACTTGTTTGATATCAGCTATAAACTTTGTAGCATCATCATCACTTAACCCTGCAACTACAAAATTAGATCCGGCAGTTGATATTTCAACTGACTTAAGTCCTAATGCTCTCATAATAGGACCACTACTTAAATGGACATCCTGAGTTTTTTTGCAAGGAATAATCATACGGTGCTTAAATATAACACCCTTTTCAATATAAACTACTTCCTCTTCTAAATAATAGTAATAACAATTATAGCTTAATATTACAAATACATAGGTAATAATTATACCAAGTGCTAAGACTACACCTACCGGAAGCACAGTATATAACCAGTACTCACGTGGTATAAAAAATGTAAATAAATAGCATAGGACACAAATTGTCCAAATGATTGTTGAACGAATCAACCAAACTGTTCTCATTTTTTTGTCTAAATGCTTTTTCATAATTACTCATCTCTCCCTTTTATAAATCTATTTCAAGCATTACTGGGCAATGATCTGAACCCATAACATCAGTTAAAATATCTGCAGATGTTATTTTATCCTTTAAAGTGTTAGATACTAAAAAATAATCTATTCTCCAACCAATATTCTTTTGCCTTGCAAAGAAGCGATAACTCCACCAAGAGTACTTAATCTCATTTGGATGCAGGAATCTAAATGTATCAATAAATCCTGAATCAAGCAATGCAGTAAGCTTTGTTCTTTCCTCTATTGTGAATCCCGCATTTCTTTCATTAGGTATTGGGTTTTTAATATCAATACTCGTATGAGCCACATTTAAATCTCCACAATATATTACTGGCTTTTTATTATCTAACGATTTTAAATATTCTCTCATATCGTCCTCAAATTGCATACGATAATCTAATCTCTTAAGTTCCTCTTGGCTATTTGGGACATAGCAGGTTACTACATAATAATTATCATATTCTAGCGTAATAATTCTACCCTCATCGTTATAGTTCCCATTCATTCCATATGAAACAGATATTGGCTTATGTTTAGTATATATTAATGTACCACTGTATCCTTTTTTAATTGCACTATTCATATAAGAATAATACCCAGCTATATTAATATCTAGTTGCCCTTCTTGCATCTTTGTTTCCTGAATACAGAAAAAATCCGCATCAATATTTTGAAAGAATTCATCAAAATTCTTTTGCTTGATGGCTCTTAAGCCATTCACATTAAAGCTTATAAAACGCATAGTTTCACCCTTACTTCTTCCTTTATTTATTCTTTAATTTTCTTTCGTTTATTATAATCCCAACAACTATGCCTTGCATCATTAAAAATACATATAAAAATGCAATTAATATTGTTGAAAAAACTCCATATAGCTTATCATAATTGGCAAAATATGTTACATATATTAAGAAAATAATTGAAACAATTGTAACATAAACCAGTGAAAATAAAATTCCACCCTTTAAATCTTTAATTTTAGCATCAGCAGTTTGACAGGCATTTTTATTTATAATACATAAGAAACCAAATAGCATCAAGAAAAATATTAAATATGTTAATATGTTAATAAGCACCTTTGCCCATGGATATTTCAAAAATGTATTGCCAATACTGATAGCCAAAAGACCAGCCGATACGATTAACATTAGCAAAAGGACAAATAAACACGAAAATATTTGTGTTTTAAACGTTACTTTAGGTTTTTTTATTTCGTATATTATCTCTCCTGTTTTTCTTAATTGAGTAAAATACTTCGACGCTGAATAAATCGTTGTTAAAATGAACAGAGTTGAAACTCCTGCGTTTAAGTCAAATGAAATATAATTAACAATAACAGAAGGAAGTGCAATTTCTAAATTAAACCAATTCCCGATTTTAACATAAGTACTTATGCATAAATATAAAAGCGGTATAAAAGATAATATAAAGAAAAACGATAATGTTCCTGCTAATGTATCATATCTTTTATTCTTACAATATTTGAAATAATCTAATATTTTTTTAACCATATAATCTCCATTTATTAATACATTTGTTCTAAGCAATAAAATCTCAAACTATTTTATGGATTTATTATATCATTTTTAATTCATTTTGTCTAAGATAAACAAAACAGGAAAACTTCCCATTCTCTTCTTTTTATGCTACAATATCACATGGTGATATTATGACTGAATTACTCGCTCCAGCTGGAGATTTATTATGTGCCAAAACTGCACTATATAATGGTGCGGATGCAATATACTGTGCATGTGAGCATTTTGGTGCCCGTGCATATGCCAAAAATTTAACCATGGATGAGCTAAAAACTTTATTAATTTTAGCTCACAGCTTAAATAAAAAGGTCTATGTTACAGTTAATACAATCATTAAAGATACAGAGCTTGATGATTGTAAAAAATATGTTAATGAACTATACATGATGGGAGTTGATGGATTAATCCTTGCCGACTTTGCAATGATTAATTATGTCATTAACAACCTTAAAGGAATTGAAGCTCATATTTCAACTCAATGTGGTATAAAATGCTTAAATGATGTTAGATTCTTTGAAGAGCTTGGCGTAGATAGAGTTGTACTTGCAAGAGAGAATTCATTTGATGAAATCAAATTAATTAAAGAAAATTCTAAAATGCCTCTTGAAATATTTGCTCATGGAGCATTATGTGTTTGCTACTCAGGTGGATGCTTAATGTCTTCATTTTTAACCCAAAGAAGTGGTAACCGTGGTAGGTGTAGTCAAAACTGCCGTCGTGAATACCAAATATTTAAAGATGGACAAGCTCTAAGCGAAAAGGGCTTCCATTTATCAATGAAGGATTTGAACACTTCTTCTAATGTCAAGGAATTAGTTGATATTAATATAGATTCATTGAAGCTTGAGGGTAGAATGAAAAATCCGGATTACGTTAAAATAATCACCTCTGAATATCGCAAGAAAATTGACGATGCTACTTATAAGCCTAATAAGCTTTCTAGTGTTTTTCATAGAGCATATACTGAAGGCTTTATCTTTGATGAAGACAGAGGAAATATTGTCGATATTAAAAAGAAAAATAACGAAGGTGAATTTGTTGCAAAAATAGTAGAGCGCTGTGGTGATTTAACTAAAATCAACGCTTCTAAAGAATTATTTGTCAAGGATAGAATTAGAATCGAAGGTAAGGATGAGGATTATTACTTTACGATTGATAAGATTTATAAAAATCCTAAAGACAAAAAAGAATATCAAAGTGGAATTGGTGAAATCTATATCAATATTTATGAAAATATTAAATCAGGCAATATTTTTAGAATGGTTAATTCTCAAGTGAATTTAGAGGAAGACAATACATTCAAAAAGGGTATTACTATAAAAGCCATTGGTAGTGTTGGTAGCCCATTAACACTTCTTACCACCTTTAACGGACGTGATTTTTCTGCCACTTCTTCTGAGGTGTTCCAATCAGCTTCTAAAAAACCTATTGATTACGAAATTCTATTTAAGCATTTAAGTAAGCTTAATAATCAATCCTTGTATTTAGAGCACATTGATAACCAGCTTAATGGTGATTTGTTTATGTCAGTTGGTTCAATAAACGAAACTAGACGTAATCTAATGGACCAAATCAATACATATGCTCAGGGGGCAAGAGTCTTACCTAATGAGGATTTTTATAATGAGGAAATGAATTATGAGGATGAAGATATAGTCTTATGTGCATTTTGCACTAATAAAGAACAATATGATACACTAAAAAGCTTAGGTATTAAGGACATTTATTTTGACAATTATGTTCCTTATGTAGATGCCAAATTTAAAGATATTAATGAAGATTATATTCTTGCTGGAAATTATGGAGCTTTATATAAGTATAAAAATAAAACAATTACTGCGGACTATTCATTTAATACGATTAATGCCGATGCAGTATATTACTTACATAAGGCTGGTGCTAAATATGTAACTGTATCATTTGAAACATCAAAGGCAGATTTGAAAAATATTTATGATTCTTATATGCCTTATGGAAATAACCCTAATCTTGAAATGATAGTATATGGCAAAGAAAATCTTATGACTACAAAATATTGTCCTTTAAAGCGTTATGGTCAATGTGGTATTTGTAATCAACATCAATATTATTTAGCTGATGAGAAGGGTAAATTTGAAATTTATCATGTTGGATGTATTACCCACATTATTAATGAAAAGCCAAACAATTTAATTGATGATTTAGAATATATTACAAAATATGTTAAGAGATTAAGATTACAGTTTACAAATGAATCAAGTGATGAAATAATTAAAACTGTAAATCAGTTTAAGGATAGATTAAGAGGCTCTAATACAAGCTTTTTTGATTCAAAAAATAATACAAGAGGCGCATATAAGCGGCAAATACTATAAAAAATTGGTGTATATCTAATGATATGCACCATATTTTTATTAAATTTCTAAATCACCTATTAAATCTAGGATTATCTTACATGAGCGATTTGCCATTTGTCCTTCAAATTCCATATAATTATCAACCTGACAGTCACTATCAATAATATCAGATATGTATCTTACTGATATAAATGGAGTATTTAATATATAACATGCTTGAGCAATTGATGCCCCCTCCATTTCACATATCATATTATCATATTTTTTTGATTTAACATTTCTAAGTGATGTAATAAATGAATCTGATGTAACTGTTGTACCTAGCTCGTATGAATAATTATTCTTCTTAAGCATTTCTTCTACTTGAGCTAAATACTTTTTAGATGCCTCATACATATGAGGCATTTGAGGGACTTGTCCTAGCTCGTAGCCAAATATAGTCGCATCTACATCTCCATACGTTAAATTTGTTGATAAAACAATGTCCTTTGTTTTAAGAGGTAAAACTCCTCCAGCTATTCCTGTATTTATTATTAAATCAGGATTAAATAGCTCTATCATTAGTGAAGCTCCAACAGCAGATGAAACCTTACCAATTCCCGATTTTAATATTACGACCTCTTTATTTGAAATTATTCCCTTATAATAAGTATATATTCCTTTTTTAATTATTTCTTTGTTATGAAGTGCTCTAGTAATGTCATTAACCTCTACATCCATTGCACCTATAATTCCAATCATTTTAGTTTCCTCCCATAATATCCTTAATTTTTGAGATTATGACATCTACTGCAACGTCATGCTGACGATCGTTTGGAATAATAATATCTGCATATCTTTTTGTTGGCTTAACAAATTCATAATACATAGGCTTAACTGTCTCTAAATATTGATTGATAACACTGTCCATTGATCTTCCACGTTCATTCATATCACGAACAAGTCTTCTGATGAAGCGTACGTCATCATCAGAATCAACAAATATTTTGATATCTGCAATACTTCTTATTCTTTCATCCTGTAATGTTAGTATTCCTTCTAATATTATAACCTTACTAGGAACAATATGTCTTTTAACGTCACTCCTTGTGTGAAGCTTAAAATCGTATGTTGGAGCGTCTATTTCATTTCCATTTAAAAGTTCATTTAGATCACCTATTAATAAATCATTATCCAAAGCATTTGGATGGTCATAATTTACCTTTTGGCGGTCAAGCATTTCAACATATTTTTGATCCTTATAATAATCATCATGTCGAATTACCGTAACCTCTTTTGCAGGGAGACGCTTTTGAATCTTATCTACTACAGTTGTTTTACCTGAGGCACTTCCTCCGGCTATTACAATTAAAACTGGTTTCATATTTATATACCTCTTTAAATTCCTAAAATTAGTATATCATAAGTTTAATAAAGAAAAAAGAATATCCGGTTAAATTTGGATACTCTTTTTCAAATTAAGTATTATTCACTTCTTAAAGCATCAACTGGATTACGACTGGCTGCACTTCTTGAAGGGAAGAATCCTGAAATTAAGGTTAATACAATACTTATTAAAACCATTACTAATGCAGTAACAGGAGTTAAATGCGCCATCGATTTAATTGCCCCATCTGATGCTAAATTTACAATTAAATTAATAACAAGTGATAAAATACCAGTAATTATAATTCCAAATACTCCACTTGCAAATCCAATCATAAATGTTTCGGCATTAAATAAATGCGATACATCCTTCTTTCTACCACCAAGTGAACGAATTACACCAATTTCCTTTGTTCTTTCAACAACTGAAACATAAGTAATAATTCCAACCATTACAGTTGATACTACAAGTGCAAGTGACGTGAACGCAACAAGTGCCCAAGTAACCATATTAATCATAGTATCAATCATTGAAATAACCATCGCAATTTGATCTGAATACTTAATTGTTTTACGTTCACTGCCTTTTAAAACGATATCTCCTATAACAATATCCTTATTCTCGTTATTCCAATCATCAAGATAATCAGTGACTAAATCCTTTTGTTCAAAATTAAGTGGATAAATTGAAATCTTGCTTGGCATTTTTTCCATTCCTAGCATCCTTAAAGTAAGTTCATATGTTTCGAGTTTACTTTCTGAGGAAACTGCTCCTGAGCCACCGCCCATCACCATACCTAAGTATTTTGAAAGTTCATTTTTTCTACCAACAGCAATAGTTGCATGCTTATCAGCTTTAAAATAGTAATCTAGTTCATATGAAAATCCTTGAACACAAGTTCCTTCATAAGCTGCAGTCATAGAATTTGGAGCGCTTGACAATGCTACAATTTCTTTAGAAATAGTAGATTTACTATTTATTTCAATAATTTTTTCAGCTAATTCTTGAGTATATAAGAATCCAGTAGATAGTGCTCCATATTGAATGTTTTCTTTTGGTTTATAGATTCCGACTATTTTTAAATCAATCTTATCCTTGCCTTCTTCTAAAGTATCCCAACTATTCTTCTTTATATGATTATAAGTGTAAGGTATTGGATTAACATTTGTAGTGTTATCATTTGTCTCATGTCCACGTTCAAAAATCACATCATTTGAATACCACGTAAATTCTTTATTAACTAATTCTTCAATTGAGAATTTTGTTTTATATAAAGATGGCGTTAAAGTTATATCTTTATTTTCAGGGAGTTTTGACATAGCCTGATATATAAGTTCAAAGAATTGATCTTGTGAATAATATCCCATTTGAGTTAACAATAAATCTGTTAGTGACGACTTATCATCTAAGACAATAACAACTTCATTATAATTTTGTGGTAAATTACCATATACTTTTTCATATTGTGTTTCAATATATTCATTATTACTAACGCTTTGAGACATACAATCGGTTAAGCTTGTAATCAATGAAGAATATTTGCCATAATCTGTTTGCTCAAGTAGCTTTGTATATAAAGCAGTTATTGAAGACAATGACATAGTCTTATCATAGCTTGATTGATTTTCTCCTAAATGGAAATCTGTAAATACATTATTTGTTATATCAATTCCATAATTAAATGATAATGCGGCATATGAGCTCTTAGGCATAGCCTTAAGATAATTTAAATAATTATTATCAATTTCATTAACATATGTAAGAGAATCAAGCTCCTTACTATTAGATACAAGATAATCAATCATTGAATTAACATTAATGTAATCACCATTTTTTACCGCCTCAATCTTTTGAGAGGTTGATGCGCTTGTCATTAATGCATTCATATCAACTCCAGATTCTCCAATTGTTATCGGATTACCTGATAGCATATCATCCTGCATTACATCGATATAATCATTTACACCACGAGATACAGAAAGTACTGTTGCAACACCGATTATACCAATAGATCCAGCTACAACTACCATAATAGTTCGCTTTAATTTTGATAAAAGATTTTTAAATGAAAGCTTTGTAGCTGTCACAAATGACATCTTTGCCTTTTCAATAATTTCTGTACGCTCTGAGTCGCTTGCGAGGCTTTGATTTGCACTAACTTCCTCTATTTCTTCCTCTTCACTAAACGGATTAGAATCAGAAATTACCTCACCATCTAGGAAATTAATAATACGATTAGAATATTTAAAAGCTAAATCAGGGTTGTGCGTAACCATGATAACTAATTTATCCTTAGAAATTTCCTTAATAAGGTCCATAATCTGAACTGATGTTTCTGTATCAAGAGCTCCTGTAGGCTCATCAGCAAGTAAAATATCAGGTTCGTTTACTAATGCTCTTGCAATCGCAACTCTTTGGCATTGTCCTCCAGATAATTGATTTGGTTTTTTATTATATTGACCTTGAAGTCCTACACGGTCAATAGCTTCCTTAGCTCTTTTTACACGTTCCTCCTTAGATATACCTGCAATTGTTAAAGCTAATTCTACATTTCCTAATATTGTTTGATGTGGAATCAAGTTATAACTTTGGAATATAAAACCAATACGATGATTACGATAAACGTCCCAATCGTGATCGTTGAATTCCTTAGTTGACTTTCCTCCAATAAATAAATCTCCACTTGTGTATTTATCTAGTCCACCAATGATATTTAATGTCGTTGTTTTACCACATCCTGATGGTCCTAAGATAGATACAAACTCACTTTTACGAAATGCGATGCTTACTCCCTTTAAAGCCTCGACATTTTGTCCCCCAACTTCGTAAGTTTTAACAATGTTTTTTAATCTTAGCATATTTTACTATCTTCCTTTCTATTATTTAACAGTTGTTAAATGTTCGACAAAAGAATAACATAATACGACTATAAATTCAATATTTTTCGTACCAATGAAAACGTTTTATTAAAACAAGCGTTTTAATTTGTTTCTTTTCCATTTTCTTTGTCTTCTTTTTGCTTGTTTAAAACTTCTTTATCAATAATATTTACCATATGATTTCTTAGTTTTATTAATGATAATCCCCTAATCTTATTTTTGGATTCTGCTAATTTATTCTTTATATTCTTTTTAAATCCTTCAAAGTCAATTGTTGTATTAATTTGTCTAGCATAATGTCTAATTTTATCCATAATCTTAAGAGAGTAGCATAAATCCACAAAGAATACTCCATACGCTATTCCAAGTAACAAAATCATATAATCATGACTACATACAAATTCACATAATGATGGAAGCCAAGGCATAAAACCAAAATAAAAAATAGCAGCACAAACACCCCAAGCCAACGAGAATATAGGACATACTATACCCATTATATTCCCAGGAACATCAGAATAATCCCATAATCTATTATGATAGTACTTTAAAGAAACAAATCCTGCGACAAATTCGATTGCAGTCATTAATATTGTACAAATAATTAAAATAACAACGATTCTCCATACTTCATTAGATATAAAAAATAATTTTAATGAACAAACAAGGTATAAAACAAGACCTCCTGTGCCATAAATAGGTAAGGCACACCCCACTAAAAATCCAGGATTAACAAAATATTTATGCTTATAACTCCTATACAATACCTCAAGAATCCATCCAATAAAGCAAAAGAATATAAATATAAACATATAACTATATAAATATTTCATACTATACCTCCAAGAATAGAAAAAACTCCCATATTGGGAGCAAACTATAGATAATTACTTAACAATTTCACCAAAAACTTGTCCAGATAGTGCACCAGCGTTTGATTCATCTGTATCAATGTGCATTGCAAGAGCATAGCTATCAGATACACGAATTACAGTATCACCAAATACAAGATTACGTCCAGTTTCTGTAACAACCTTTACAGATACAATTTCACCATTTGTAACGTCAAATTCCTCTGCGTCAGCTGGAGTCATATGAATGTGACGCTTAGCAACGATTACACCCTCGCTAAGTTCAACCTCACCAGCAGGTCCAACTAATGTACAAGGAGCAGAACCAGCAACATCTCCAGACTCTCTAACAGGAGCTACAACTCCTAAAGTTCTAGCATCTGAGAATGATACTTCTACTTGGTTTGCCTTTCTAACTGGTCCAAGAATAGAGCAGTTAAGTTCTCCCTTAGGTCCCTTAACAACTACCTTTTGATTAGATGCGAATTGTCCTGGTTGAGATAATTCCTTCTTAACTGTTAATTCAGCACCTTTACCGAATAATACTTCTAAAGCTTCTTGTGTTACGTGTACATGACGTGCACTAGTTTCAATTAAAATTTGTTTCATAATAATAATCCTTTCACGGTGTAAAGCCACCTTCGATATAATAGCATATTAATTATTTTTTGTAAATATTTGGAACAATAAAATTTATGGTTTTATATTATATATACTTTTATGATTTCTCGTTTATCACCATTATTAAACAAATCCATACAATCTATATCTTCTATATTTTTAATTGATGAATTACTTTCTAAATATTCTATATATTCTTTTGATGGATAATAAAAAAACAATTTGAAATCCCTACTATTTTCTTTTTTAGATTCTAAAATATTACCAATAACACTCTTTAATACATCTAAAGAAAACGGATTAAAGAAATATGCTCCTGTTGAATCTAATGGTACTTTATATTCTTTTGCATCTGACAAAACAAATGATACTCTACTTGAGCTTATAGCATTTTCACAATTCTCAAGTGCACGATTGTAAAGCCTTTCATCATACTCTACACCAATCATTTTGGCTTTTGTGCTATATGCTAAAAAGAAAGAAACTCTCCCTTTTCCACATCCATAATCTATAATCTTATCTTTTTTTAGAATATGACCACTTTGAGATAAGTATTGAAGTACAGAATATGGTGTGGCTTCATATGGATAATTTACAAAGTTTGAATTAGAATCATCTCTACCATTAGTTCTAATTCTTAAATATTTATCTAATTCTACTTCTAAATCCATGTATTTCTCCTTATAATTATTTATTATTTTCCAGACCTACAAAGTATACTAGTTCATCATTTACTATCTTTTTGTATAATTTATATTCTGAGTTGTATGTCTCAATACGATTATATAAAGCTTTAACTTCATCCGCTAAATGCCATAATTCGACTATTGTAATATTAAGTTTTTTAGATAATTCTAAGCGCTTAAGATTTATTATATAATTCATATTACATCCGTTATATTCATTAGCTTTTTGGAATCCTAGTGCTGTTGGTACAATTACTTTGCATTTGGTGTTAGGCTTAATTCTTTCAAATGCTTCCTTTATTCCCAAAAGGAATGCTCTATTGGAAGACATTTTTTCTTTTTCAAATTCTTTTTTAAGAAGCATTGCTTTATCTTTATATATAAATATTATTTTGTAATATGCTTTCCTAGGCATATGTCTTGGAATACTTGTATCACAACCTGCAGTAATTAAAATAACTGTCCCATCGATTTGTGTATTATAATATTTATATAAACTAAGCTTGTCTTAATTTTCATACTTCAATACTTTCACGTAACCAGTATCTCCTTTTTCTCCTTTAATAGAAGCAAGACATTCTTCATAAGAAAGCTTTCCACCATTATTCAAATATAAATCAAAATGCAGTCTATTTTTAAATATCCCCATCATTACAATGAATTGTATATGAACCAGTATTATAATCCTAATCAATAAACTTTGTAATAGATTGCCATTGATTTTTTGTTCCATTATATGTGATACTTGTTAGGTTGCTACAAGATTGGAAGGCATGTTCTCCAATGCTTGTTACACTTGATGGAATTTCTATACTTGTTAGGTTGCTACAAGATTGGAAGGCATGTTCTCCAATGCTTGTTACACTTGATGGAATTTCTATACTTGTTAGATTACTACAATGACTGAATGCATTATCGAGTATTTGTGTTACTTTTATACCTTCATATTCTTCTGGAATTACTATAATAGATAAATACTGTGCTTTACCAACTTTAACACCTAATGTTCCGTCATCTAATGGATAATAATCTAAACCAAATGTTCCTTGAGATTTAGATGTTTCTCCATCTTTCCCATTTGTAATTGTGAATTCAAAAGTTGTACTATCAGTAAAATAGATTGTATATGTATCTACGTTATCTTTAGTATTTGTCTTTTCAATCCTTAGGATTCCATTACCATCTACACCTTGTGCTCCAGATTTCTCGTCATCATAATAAATAGCATTATAAATACCTTTTATACCATCAAATTTATTATTGGAACTATAATCACTAACGATTTATTAACATTATAGCATTTTATGACTAAATGTGCTATAATAAAACAATCTAAGGAGTTGGTAATTATGATAATAAAAATATTCCAACTTAATATGAACATTAAGCC
>CAMEKY010000020.1 GCA_945921565.1 uncultured Clostridium sp.
ACTTTAAATCTAAAGGCTTTGTTTCTAAAAGAATATATTTAGCATCTATACCCTTTTCCTTAAATAAATAATTATGAATAAGTGGAGAAAAGCTATGGCCAAGTGGATTACCAAGTAATGCATATGTATCCATAACTATTTCTCACTTTCTACTAAATATTTTTGATAATCCTTTGATGCTTTAAGCATTCCTTCAATGAAAGTTAAGTAATATTCCTCAAGCTCACCATCAGCCAAAATCTCTATATTCCTACTTTTTAAAGCCTCTTCTCTTTTAGAGTCTAATATTGGAAGATTATTTTCCATTTTATAGTGAGCCACCATTTTCGCAGCCTTCATTCTTTTTTTAAATAATTCAATCATCTCTTTATCAACCTCGTTGATAATTAAACGTGCTTGCTCAAGCTCATTCACAAATATTACCTCCTAATGACTTGAAAACCTCAAAGAAATCCGGATAACTTTTATTAATAGCTTCCGCCCCTTTAATTACCAAGTCCTCATTAATTATGGTTGAAAGCATTGTAAGCGACATTACAACACGATGGTCATTGTGAGACATAACCTCACCACCATGAAGAGTTGTGCCATAAATATCCATACCACTTTCAAATTCTTCAATTATACCACCTAATTTTTCAAGTTCAAGTCTCATTGCAGTAATTCTATCGCATTCTTTTATTCTAAGCCTTGCAGCATCATAAAAACGTGATTTGCCTAAAATTGTAGAAGCCAACACTGTAAGAGCAGGGCCTAAATCAGGTGATTGAGCAAATGAAATATCGGCAGGTCTTAAGCTTGTAGGAATAGCTTTTAATTTATTACCTTGAACCTCTATTCTTCCACCAAAAGCCTCTATATCACTCAATATTTTTTTATCACCTTGATAAGAATTTAGATTTAATCCCTCTAATGTAATATCATTACCAAGCATGTTTGCAAGTAAGAAAAATGCAGCTTGACTAAAATCGCCTTCAACACGATAATTTGTAGCCTTATATTCTTGATTTCCCTTAATATTAATTATGCTCTCATTAAAATCAATCTCAATACCAAATAAGCTTAAAATATCAAGAGTCAAATCGATATATCCTTTTGACTCAAGCTTAGTCGTAATGACTATTTGAGAATCGCCATCAAGTAATGGTAATGTAAACAAAAGCCCTGTAATAAACTGGCTAGATACATCTCCTCTAACCTCATAAACCCCACTTTTAAGTTTGCCCTCAAGCTCTAGTGGTAGATATGAATCTTCAGGATGAGAGTATTTAATGCCTTGCTTATCAAATAAATCATAATATATATCAAGAGGTCTTTTAACCAATCTATTATGTCCAGCAAATGTTATTTTTTCATGAGACACTAGTGCGATTGGTATTAAAAATCTTAATGTTGAACCTGATTCATTCGCATCAATAATATTTGATACTCTTTTAACATCTGAGCCCTCAATTTCAAGGTAGTCATTATACTTAGTTATTTTAGCACCTAAGGCTTCCATCCCTGCTATTGTAGCTTTAATATCTTGACTAAATTGAATATTTGATATTACTGATTTCCCTTTTGCTAAAGAGGCAGCTATAATAGCTCGATGGGCTAAGCTTTTTGATGGAGGTATTATAACATTTCCTTTTAATTTACCAGGCTTAATTCTTACATCCATAATCAATTAGCTCGCTTTCTTTAAATTCTTTCTTGCACACAACACCAATTTCCTTAATAAAAACAAATGATATTGTACCTGCTAAGTTCTTTTTATCATGAATCGTTTCCTTAAGTAATTTCTGGTAATCATCATGTTGTGTTGGTAAATTATAGCTTTTAAGAATTTCTTTTAAGTCATTATAGCAGTCTTCATTTGTAATACCTAAATCAATACCAAACCTAATCGCCATAAGCATTCCAATAGCTACTGCCTCACCATGCCTTAAATGTTCCTTAAGCTCAATTACATGGCCAAAAGTATGACCGAAATTTAAATACATTCTTTCATTTTGATCAAAAGGATCGATTTCTACAACTTTCTTTTTAACAAGTAAAGATTCGTAAATTATCTCTTCATCAATTTTAGGATGAGATTTTAGCATATTAAATAATTTAGCATTTCCAATACATCCATGCTTTATTAATTCACCCATACCATTACTGAATTCCTCTTTTGGTAATGTATTTAGGGTGTTTGGATCAATGATTACTTTTTTTGGTTGTTTAAATGCTCCGATTATATTTTTACGATTATAAAAATCAATTCCTGTTTTCCCACCAATTGATGAATCCATTTGAGCTAGTAACGATGTTGGAATTTGAACAAATGGGTTTCCTCTAAAAATAGTAGATGCAATAAATCCAGTTAAGTCACCAATGACCCCTCCACCAAGAGCTATTAGTAACTCATTTCTCTTTATATCCATATCAAGTAAATGCTCTAAAACCATTTTATAAGTATCAAAGCTCTTTGATTCCTCGCCAGCTAAAACCGTAACAGATTGAACATCATAATCATAAAGAGATTCTTTGACATAATCTAAATAAAGAGGCCCTACATTTGTATCCGTGATGACAAATACTCTTTTTTTGGTATATACTTCTTTTATTTCCTCGTTTAATCTCTTCAAAATTCCTTGTTCAATTTTGATATCATAGGAATCGGAGCCTAAATTCATTCTTAGAATCATTTTTCCATCTCACTTCTCTTTTTTCGAGCTTTAATAAATATATTCTTTAGCGTTTCTTCATCATTTTCAAGCAACGCTATTTTTAAGTGCAGTAATTCTGCTTCAAAATTTGTAATTTCATCAAGCAAATACTCTCTATTTGCAAAAAACAGCTCGCTCCATAATTTTTCATTTATCATCGCTATTCTTGTTAAATCTCTATAAGAATCACCTATAAAATTTTTAGTATCATCCTCTGTATCAGAATTAACAAGTGATACTGCAATCGCATGAGTTAACTGCGATGTAAATCCTATCATTTTGTCATGATATCTAGGGGATATAACTGATATTCTTTTGAATCCTAAGTCTTTTCCGATAGATTTAATCTTATTTAAATCCTCTAGCCTATTATCTACATTTATTACTAAAAAGTTCATTCCTTTAAATATGCTAGGATTTGAAAACTCAATCCCAGACTTTTCTCTACCCGCCATTGGGTGGTGAGAAATATATGTAGCTGGTAATGATTTTTTTATTGCATCATAAATAAATGATGATTTTACACCACAAACATCTGTAATTATTTGATTTTCATTAAATAATGAATGATATGTATCTATAAACTCTAATATCCTATTTGGATAAAGACCAATGATGATTATGTCTACCTTTTCAATAAAATCTGAAGCCTCTAACGATGCATCATCAACATAATCATTTTCTTTGGCAAACAAAACAGTTTCTTCCTTAACATCTACACCATATACTGTGTGACCTTTTTCTTTTAATCCCTTGGCATATGATCCTCCAATTAGTCCTAAACCAACAATTAATATATTCACAATATCACTTCCTTATATTTATATAAATTTTAACATATAAAACGGCTTTTTTAAATGAAAAATATTCCATAACCGTAAAAAGTTATGGAATAATTGAATTATTATTTGATTACGATGTTAACAATTTTCTTAGGAACTACAATTATTTTAACTATTTCATGTCCATCAGTAAAATTCTTAACCTTTTGTGAAGCTAAGGCTATCTCTGTAACCTCATCCTTAGAAGCCTCAACATTAACTAAAATAGTATCACGAAGCTTACCATTCACTGATACAGCATAAGTAATTTCACTATCCTGTAGCTTCTTTTCATCATATGTAGGCCACTTTTCAGTCGCAAGGCAACTGTCATGGCCTGTCATTTCCCATAGCTCGCTCATTAAGTGTGGACAAATAGGAGATAATAGCTTAATTAACCCGTCTCTAAAGCCAGTATAGATTTTTTCTGCTTTATAAGCTTCATTCACAAAAATCATCATTTGAGATATTGCAGTATTAAAGCTTAATGCTTCAAAATCGGTGGTTACCTTCTTAACAGTTTGATGATAAACTTTCTCTAGCTTAGCATCATATGTATCGGTATACTTATCTTGATACTCGCTTGATACAATCAAACGATATACACGCTCAAGGAATTTATGTGCACCATCTACACCCTCATTTGACCAAGGCTTTGAAGCCTCTAGTGGTCCCATAAACATTTCATATAATCTTAATGTGTCTGCGCCATATTCATTAACAATATCAGTTGGATTAATAACAAATTCCGGGAATCTCTTACCCATCTTTATTCCGTTTGATCCTAAAATCATTCCTTGATGAACTAGTTTTTTAAATGGTTCATCAACTGGACATAAGCCTTTTTGATATAAATATTTAGTCCAAATACGAGAATAAATTAAATGTCCAACTGCATGCTCTGGCCCTCCGATATATAAATCAACTGGAAGCCAATGCTTTAATAATTCTTGATTACAAAATTCTTTATCATTATTTGGATCCATATAACGCATGAAATACCAAGATGAGCCAGCAGATCCTGGCATTGTTGATGTTTCGCGCTTACCAATAACACCGTTATGATTGTACCTCTTCCACTCTGTTGCATTTTCAAGTGGTGCTTGACCATTTTTGCCCTTATAATCATCAAGCTCTGGTAAAACAAGTGGTAATTCCTCATCATCAAGTGCATAAACTTCACCGTTTTCTAGATGAACAATTGGAACAGGCTCACCCCAATATCTTTGACGAGCAAAAATCCATTCACGGAATTTATAATTTATTTTTTTTGAGCCTACTTTATTTGCTTCAAGCCATTCAATCATTGTCTTAATTGCAGTTGGCTTATCCATTCCATTCAAGAAATCAGAATTAATATGAAGCCCATCATCAGTATAAGCCTCTTTAGAAATGTCTCCACCCTCAAGAACTTGGATAATATCAAGACCAAATTTTTTGGCAAACTCATAATCTCTTGTATCATGAGCAGGAACAGCCATAATAGCACCAGTCCCATATGATGCCAAAACATAGTCAGATATCCAAATAGGAATTTCTTTACCATTTACTGGGTTAATTGCATAAGCACCAGTAAATACACCTGTTTTATCCTTATTAAGCTCTGTTCTTTCAAGCTCACTCTTAGATGCGCAAGCCTTTTTATAAGCATCTACCGCTTCCTTTTGAGAAGGTGTTGTAATCTTATCAACCAACTCATGCTCTGGAGCCATAACGGAATAGGTCGCACCAAATAATGTATCAGCACGCGTTGTAAATACTGTATATTTTAAATCAGTGCCTTTAATCTTAAAATCAATTAAAGCTCCCTCAGATTTACCAATCCAGTTTCTTTGCATTTCTTTTGTTGATTCTGGCCAATCTATTTTATCAAGACCTTCAAGTAAGCTTTCTGCAAAGGCTGGCTGATCAATAACCCATTGCTTCATATTCTTACGAACAACTGGATATCCACCACGCTCAGATTTACCATCGATAACCTCATCATTTGCTAGTACTGTACCAAGCTCTTCACACCAGTTTACTGGCATATCAATATACTTGGCATATCCATCCTTATACATATTCTTAAAGATCCATTGAGTCCAATGATAGAATTTAGGATCTGAAGTTTCTAATGTTTTTGTCCAATCATAGTCAAACCCAAGCTCATGTAGCTGTTTTGAAAAGTTTGCAATATTATTTTTAGTAAATCCTTCTGGATGATTTCCTGTTGATATAGCATATTGCTCAGCAGGAAGGCCGAATGAATCATATCCCATTGGATGTAATACATTATATCCTTGCATACGCTTCATTCTTGATACAATATCTGTTGCTGTATATCCCTCTGGATGTCCTGCATGAAGACCTACTCCTGATGGATATGGAAACATATCAAGAACATAGTATTTTGGCTTTGAAAAATCCCATACATCTGTTTTAAATGTATTATTTTTCTGCCAATACTCTTGCCACTTCTTTTCTATTTTCTTATGGTCAAATGTTGTGTATTCCATATTAATCACCTCAAAATTAATTCATATCTTTATCGCCTAACTATTTTTGGTTTATCAGACTTTCCCTTTTTTCGCCCATATATATACGTTATAACTGCAGGGACTATAACACTTAGCGGTATCAAGCAAAATAATAAATATTTCCATGTCCCAAAATGAACAGGGGTAATAAGATTTACTAATACTAAGTATGTTCCAACACCTAATATTTCCACAAGTATTGCCCAAAATGAAAGATACTGATATTCCTTATAGCCCTCAACCTTAATCTCAACTATAAACTCAAGTAAATATATTATAATCGGCATAACCATTGTTACGTAAACTAAAATTACAATATAATTTGCATAAAGCAAATGTGAAGAGAAAATCCATGTTAAAGCAAAAACTGGAACGCTTGTTAATAATATTAGAAGAATTGCAACTAACTCTAATATTCTTGCTTTCTTTAATTTATTTTTTTTCATTAGTTTTCCCTTTATTTTTTAAGTATTCTGAAACTAATCGTTGGTATTCACATTCATCATATCGACACGGTAAAATTGCTCTTAACTCTCTTGGAATAAAAACACGTATTTCTTCGTCATTATATCCTACTTGCATTTTTTGATCATCAACAATGATTGGACGTCTTAAAATACTAGGATTCTCAATAATAAAATCTACAAGCTCATTAAATTTCATCTCATATATATCAATATTAGAATTTTGGATAATTTTAGATCTTGTAGAAATGATATCGTCGAAGCCATTTTCTGTGTTCTTAAGCATTGTCTTAATATCTTCTTTTGTAATAGGTTCTGTAAATAAGTTTTTCTCTACATATTTAATACCATGGTCTTTTAACCACTTAATAGCCTTTTTACAGGATGAACAACTGTTAGTTGTATAAATTGTAACCATAAAAGACCTCCTATCTAACTATTTTATTATATAATTAAATGCCATTTCTTTCAATATTTAAGGGTGATAAAATTTTGGTTTTTCCTATTTTTTTTATTAACCATCTCACATGTACTAAAAAAACGGTATACGAGGTAGTAATACTCCTCTATATACCGTTTCATATCCAATACATTCTATTCTTTTGTAGCTTTTTCATCCATTTCTTTGATTTCTTCTAAATAACGCTTAGCTTCAGCCTCGTTACAGTAAACAAAGTGTCCTGGAATAATTTCTTTTAATGTAGGTTTATCTTCTGAATAATCATGCTCAGCTGCAGGATTATATATTCTTCTTTTTCTATTCTTTTCAGAAATAGGATCTGGTTTTGGAATCGCAGATAATAGTGATTTTGTATATGGATGAAGTGGATGTTTAAACAACTCATCTGATGTTGTTAATTCTACCATTCTACCAAAATACATAACTGCAATACGATCACAGAAATACTTAACAACACTAAGGTCATGGGCAATGAATAGCATTGTAAGTCCATATTCTTCCTTTAAATCATTAAGCAAATTGATAATTTGGGCACGAATAGAAACATCTAGTGCTGAAATAGGCTCATCACAAATCAACAATTTTGGATTCATAATTAAAGCTCTCGCAATACCGACACGTTGACGTTGACCTCCTGAGAATTCATGAGGATATCTTGATGCGTGGTCTGCAACTAGACCAACCTTTTCAAGTACCTCAACAACTTGCTTATGGTATTTTTCTTTAGTAGGTCTAATGTCCTCAATTTTAGCAGCTAATTCTTTAATAGCCTCTGTTTGAGTAACTGTCTCAGCTGAAATCATTTCATCATATTTCGCCTTTAATTCAGCATATTTTGCCTTGTAATCCGCCGCTTTTTTATCAAGCTTATTAGCCTCTGCGTTAAGTTCAGCATAATACTTATCCTTAATTTCTTTTATCTCATCCTTGTAAGGCTTCATCATACCTCTTAATCTCGACATTTCTTTTTTCCTAAGTGGTGTTTGAATTTTTAAGCCTTCTTGAATTATGTCTTCAACTGTCATTCTTGGATCCAAAGAATCAACTGGGTCTTGGAAAATCATTTGAATTTCATTAAGGATTTTTTTATTAACGTGCTTGTTATCAAATTTAATTTGACGAATCTTTTTGCGTTGCTCAGAGCATATAGCATATGCCTCTTGCTTCTTTTGACTGATTAATGATTGATATTTGCTATGAATATCATAGACTAAACGATCATAATCAGGATCATTTTTGTCTATAGTTTTTAATTCTTCAGCCTCTTTAGCTTTATAATCCTTTACTGCTTGATGCAAACGGATTTTAGTATACTTTATTTCTTTTCTATTCCATCTATCACCAGCAGATATACGATATCCCTTATAATAAATAGCACCTGATGTAATATCGTATAGACGTATGATTGAACGTCCTGTTGTAGTTTTACCACAACCAGATTCACCTACAATACCAAGACATTCTCCTTCCTTAACATCGAAAGAAACGTTATTTACTGCCTTAAGCTTTGTACGCTTTGGGCCACTTCCAAAGAAGAAAAATTGCTTTAAATTTCTAACTGAGAGGATAATATGCTCATCCATTAATTCTTGTTTAGTCTTAACCTTTGGATTAACCTTATACTCAGAAAGCTCTGAAGTATCAGCAGATGTATCATCATTATCATCTTTGTTTAATACATTGGCGTCGTCATTATCAACAAGAACAAGGGTTTCATTATCAATATCACTAGGATATTTATTCTTAATTGCCATTGATATTACCTCCCTCTAATGATTTTTTAATACGCTCAGATACTATTTTTGGCATTTCTACCTTTGGAGCATCTGGATGTAGCAACCATGTTGCAGCATAATGTGTATCAGATACTTTGAAAAATGGTGGTTGATACTTATAATCAATTTCCATTGCATATTTACTACGAGCTGCAAAGGCATCACCCTTTGGAGGATAGATCATATCTGGCGGAGTACCAGGAATAGAATCTAGTCTTTCCTTTGAATCTACATCTGGAATTGATGATAGTAATGCCCATGTATATGGATGCTTTGGCTCGTAAAATATTTCCTTAACCAATCCATATTCTACAATTTTACCAGCATACATAACCGCAACACGATCAGCCATATTTGCAACGACACCTAAGTCATGTGTGATGAAAATACATGATAAGTTTCTTTCTTTTTTCAAATTGTTAATCAATTCAAGAATTTGAGCTTGAATTGTAACGTCCAAAGCTGTTGTAGGCTCATCACATATTAAGATGTCAGGATTTGCGGTAAGTGCGATTGCAATAACAATACGTTGTCTCATACCACCTGAAAATTCAAACGGATATTGTCTAAATCTCTTTTCTGGTTGAGGAATACCAACCTCTTTCATTATTTCAAGAGCACGACGCTTAGCTTCTGCCTTTGTAATTCTTGTTTTATCAATATAAGCCTTTTTTGCAGCACTAAGCTCTTTTTTGCATTCAGAAATAAATTCGTTTTTGGCTTTTTCTATTTCTAAAGTCTCTTCCTCACTCTTACCAACAAGATTCTTTTGGTATTCTTCTAGATATTTAGCCTTTTTCTCATTAATGCTCGCAACAAGATTATCATATTCAGACTTTATTTGAACCTTATATTCTTTTATTTTGGCCTTAGCCTCAACTTTTTTAGCTGCTAGTGCAGACTTAAGTCCTGGCTTAACTGATGCTAATTCAGCATCAATTTTATTAATCTCTACCTTTAAATTATTTTTTTGCTCTAAAATTTGAGCCTTGATTTCGCCAACTAAAGTCTCGTTTTTATTCTTTTTTGCTTCCTTTAGTTTAGGTGTAACTTGATTCAAATAATTACTATATGTATTTTCTAATCTCTTTTTACTAATTTGAGCCTTAGCAATAGCATTCTTATATGCCATTTGCTCCTTAGAGATTAAATCATCATACATTTGTTTTAGTTTGTTAGAATTAACTAATGTAGCTTCTGTAATTTGCTTACCAATTCTAACAATCGGATTTAAACTTGAAAGAGGATCTTGGAATATCATTCCAATCTTATGTCCTCTGATCTTATGGAATTCATCCTCAGAAACGTCTAAAAGGTTTTCCCCCTCATACATAATTGATCCTTTTTCAACGATTGCGTTATCCGCAAGAATTCCCATTATCGCTTTTGAAGTAACCGATTTACCTGAGCCTGATTCACCTACGATACATAAAGTTTCTCCCTCATATAAATCAAAGGATACATCACGAACAGCTTGAACTAATCCGTTATCAGTCTTAAATTTTATAACTAGGTCTTTAACCTCTAATACCTTATCAGCCATTCTAATCACTACCCTTCAATGATGGATTTAATGCATCACGTAATCCATTTCCAAATAAGTTAAATGAAATCATCATTAATGCTAATATAACAGCAGGGAAAACAATTAAGTTTGGATACGTAGAAATATATTTTTGATTGTCAGAAAGCATAACACCAAATGATTGAACTCCTTGAAGACCTAAGTTCAAATATGCAAGAGATGCCTCTGAGAAAATTGTACTAGGAATCATAAGTACACTTGATGTAACAATTGTACCTAAAGCATTTGGTAAGATATGTCTAAAAATTAGTCTCATATCAGAAGCGCCTAATGTTCTAGATGCAAGTACATATTCTCTACCTTTAAATCGATAGAATTGGGTTCTTGTTCTTCCGGCTGTACCCATCCAGCCTGTCATACATAGTGCAAGGAAGAAAGTAAAGAAGTTATTTCCTAAATGGAGAATACATAGAGTCATAATTACAATCCATGGTACACCACCTAAGATATCACAGAATCTTTCCATTGCTAAGTCTACATTTCCACCAAAGTATCCCGAAATAGCTCCCCAGCATACTCCAAATAACAAACAGAATGCTGCTGTACAAATTCCAAGAATTAATGATGTTCTTAATCCTGAGAATGCTTTTTTAAATAAATCATGTCCATATTCATCTGTACCAAAGATAAATGAAGGCATTGAATCATATCCATATTTAAGATATCTAACGCAAGAACCTTTTACTTCCATAACCTTACCAATTCTATTAACAGTTACTTCATCAATTGAAGAAATTGGACATTTTTGTGGATCTAAAACTTCGAATGTTTCTAATAAAAGCTCTTTAGTTAGTTTTTCATTCTCTACTCCAGTACCAAATGTACACCAACCATTATCTTTATATTTTTGAAGGTCAGAGATTGCAACAACTATTCCTGATGTCGTATCATATGTAGCTGCATATGTGTCAAATCTAAACGAACAATAATATACCTCTAATTTATAGAAGTTTATAAACCCATTTGACTTCCAATAATTTGAAGGATTATTTGATTCAGTACTACTAATTTCATTAACTCTATTTATAAATTCGCTTGCATTCGCAAAGGACATTCTAGCTAAATCCTTATTTCCGTCATTTGATGTTAGTTCTATCTCTTTTATTAATAAATATGGAGATATATCGCTATTCATCTTGATTCTAAATTCAATCGAACCTTTTATTTTAGTTGTAACTTCTCCTAACTTTTGACTAATATTTAAGTTGGTAATGTCCTCATATGTGTTTTTCCAATCACTTAATAAGTACTCATCACCAGTACTTGAAATTAAATAGATTGCATACTCGGCTAATTCATTGCCATTAACATTTTCATCTTGACCAAAAGAAACATTAAGCATGTAATTTCCACTAGCAGTAAATGTAGTCTCATTTGACTTAAAATAATTCATACTAGTGTCGCTTGCGTTATCAAAAGAGAAATTGATATATCCATTTTCGCAATACTTACTTTTTTGATTAATAAAAGTAGGTTCGCTATCAACCTTTAATTTTGTTACGGCAGGCTTATAGTAATCTGCTGGACACTCTGATTCTTTATCATATATTACATTTTTAACCTTTCTTGTACCATCCCAAAAGCCAGTGCCAGATTTAAATAGTTTTGGTGCTAAATATGCTTCTTTAACTATAGGAGAATCGATTTCATTTGAAGAAATCATAGGTACAAAAATTGCAAGTAATAGTAAAAATCCTAGAATAAATGCTCCAACAACAGAAGATTTATTTTTCCTAAATCTTTTAAGAGCATCTTTAAAGAACGTAGTAGGCTTAGTAGCGAATTTTTCATCATGAATTACTTTTCCTTCATTAACGAATTTAAAATCTTCAACTGTAATCTCATAATCATTTACTTCGATTTTCTTTTTAACGTCTTCATCAGTAAAAATATTCATTATTTCTTCGCCCCCATTCTAATTCTTGGATCAATAAATCCATAAGAAATGTCTAGTACAACTCCAGCCAATAAGCTTAAAGTTGTAAATATTGCCATATCAACGAATAGAACACTATAGTCCTTGGCATTTAAAGCCATAACGAACAATCTACCGATACCAGGGATACCATATAGATTTTCCAAAATCATTGAACCACCAAGAATACCTATAAATTCAGATAAAATTGATGGGACAATTGGAACCATCGCATTTCTTAAGGCATGGCGCATAATAGCTTGTCTCTTAGTTAAGCCTTTAGTTCTTGCAAGGAGTAAATATTCACTCGACATAACCTCACATAACTCAGCTCGAGTAAAACGGCAATATCCACAAATCGAACCAAACGAAAGACAGAACACTGGCAATATATATCCTAGTATTTTATAAGATGTTGGATCAGTTGATGCAGGCCATTGAGTTGGTAAAACCTTCCAATTATAGCAGAATATTAGCATTAAGAATGTAATTAAAACAAAGCTTGGTACAGAAATAAAAATCATAACTGATGTAGAAATTATATGATCTGTAGTCTTATTCTTTTTTAATGCTGCCCATATACCTAACAAAATACCAATTGGTACAGAGAAAATAACTGATAAAATATTAATCCAAATAGAAACAACTAAACGTTCACCAATCAATACTGTAGCATCTACATTAACTGCAATTGATGTAGAAACTCCCCAGTTCCATTCTGTAACAATATTTTTAATCCAGCTAAAATATTGTTGCATAACAGGAACCTCATAATAATAATATGTTGTCTTATCAAATTCATATTTAAATATATACTCGCCGTATTGGGGTTGTATAGTCATAAATTTCTTAAAATAGCCTAATTGAACTTGTTTTTCATAAATAGGTGCTACCTGAGAAGCTTGACCTATTGGCTTTTCAAATGGTAAAAGCTTAATTAAAATAAAGGTTAAAGATAAAATGATAAATGCCGTACACAATGCCAAAATAATTCTTTTTATTACATATTTCGTCATAAAAGTACCTCCTTAAATATAGTATAAATAGAGAAATAAGGGAGCAATTAGAATTTAATTGCCCCTATATTCTTGTATTATAATATTTTTTCCTAAATTACTCAAGAACTAAATCAACAGTAACTAGGTCACTAGCTGTTCCACCAGCAACAGTTTGTGTATAGTATACGTCAATACCATTTAGTGCCATTGCAGCAAATTTTTCATATTCTTCTTTTGTCAATGTAACTGTCCATACTTGGTAACCATCTACATCTGTACCTCTAACTGCCTTTTCCATTACAGAATATTCTTCATAATCACTATATTTAGCAGTATCGTTACATCCAAATAACATGAAATTACTTACTTCTGCACTATATCCTTCACCTGAATTAAACTTAACCTTGATTGTAACTTCGTAGCTATCAGCATTAGCTTTAACATCTGTAGTTTCAGCATCAGAAAGTATGCCTATTAATTCACCATCTTTAACAGGAGCACCAACCATTGCAGCTGACCATAAGGCATCAAATGACCAACGAACTCCGTTATATACTAAGATATCAGCATCTGCATCATTTGTATCAGTTCCCCAGTTAAGAGTAAAGTCACCAGAAATCTTTTGATCAGAAGATAATACAGACATGAAATCAAGAGGATTAAGAGCGTTTCCTGAAATTGAACCAAATCCAAGATCATATTGTCCAACCATTAACTTTTTGTAGTATACATCAGACCATTCTGCACCAACCCAGAATTTAACATCAAGTCTATATTTTCCACCAGTTACTGATTCATCATTAAATGCATCTGTAAAGTATTTTGCAATTTCATTATGATAATTAGTTTCATGTTGAGGATACATCCATGCAATTTCAAGTTCAATCACAGTAGGATTTTCCTTAGTACCAGGAGTATATACTCCTTCAGCTTCTAATTCCTTAATTGCAAGTCTAAAATACTCTCTTGCCATTTCAAGACTATATCCATTATCAGTATCTTCTAGTAATCCAGCAACTGCTTTCTTGTGAGCATCAGTAGTAGAATATGAAATACCGTTCTCTGGATCTGACATATAATTAGATGATAAATAATCAACACTTGCAATAGAACCACGTGCATCTGCAAATGTATTTCTATCAATAGAGTAGCTTAATGCTCTAACAAAGTGACTGTTAGATAAAGCTGGTTCACATTGCCAATAATCAGCCTCATCAGTACTAGCTACTACACCATCAGTACCAAATAAGTAATTCCATGTTTCTTGATCACATGCATTAACATTTAATTTGAAGTTAGAATCTCCTGTAGTTGTTCTTGTACGAGGGTCATTCTTAAATTCATCAAGTCTTGTCTTAGGAATACCTGCTGAATCTGTATTACCAGCAAGGAACTCTTTGATACTAGCTTCTGGATCGTTTGACATAGCAGGGAAAATCTTAATCTTTACACCTTCCCAAGCATATTTTGAGTCAGCGAAAACATAATTAGGGTTTTTCTTATATGTAACTTGAACATCTGTTTGCCATGTTTCAAGTACATATGCACCTAAAGCCAAACTATTATCTACTGGTGTATATGTCTTATCTTCATTATATCCACAATAATATGTATCGCCAGCTTCATTTTTACCTACAGCCTTTAAGAAATCCATTGGAATAGGTTGATATAATGAAGATGTAATATAATACATTGAATAGAATGCAGTTTGTTTAGTTGTAAACTCATACTCAAAATAGATTTCGCCATTCTCTTCGTATGTTTTAATACCTACTCCTTTATCATTCCATTCCTTTTCAGCTGCTTCTGAACCTAGTTCTTTATCAGCAGTTGCTGCATAATATGCTGCAGCACCCTTAATTGCACCAGTTTTTGTAGAGGCTAATTCAGCACCACGAGCAAGCTTTGAACTTTGAGTAAGTAAGAATTTGAACGCAGTTACGTAGTCCTCTGCTGCAACTTCTCTATTGTTAAAGTTTGCACGATCTTCTTTTGTTGAATTAGTTGAATACTTTAATCCATCAGCACCTGTTTTAACCTTAAATCTCCACTTAGTTGCCATTCCTGACTCATCAGCGTTCATTGCAACTGGTTTTTCCTTTGCTAGTTCAGGAACCCAATCATATCCATCTTTTGTTGAATTCATAAATGTTGAGAAGAATGAACCTGCAAAATATGAATAGAAATTAGCTACTTCTGAACCCTTATCATTTAAGTAGTTTGCAGTACCTGGATCTGAAGCATTTAATGAATGGTAATAATATTGCCATGCAGCGTTTGTTTCAGTAGCAAGAGCTGCTGTTGGTTTACCTTCTGCAAGAGTACCAAATCCATATCCTGGAATATAGTTTCCTGTACCAAGTGTAACACGTGGATTATACATTACATATCCACCATTTTCAAATAATGAAATACCTGTAATACCGTTATTTACAGCATATGCTTCAAGTATACCTAAAATCTCAGTTCTTTCAGCATTTGATAATGCAGTAAAATCATAAGCTCCATTTGCATAAGGAATACAATCTGCCATATTCTTCTTTGCAGCAGCAAATGCGGCATTTACGCCAGCAGCACTAGTAGCTGCATCAATTGCTTTTTCACCCTTTTCGTATTCAGCTAAAAGCTTTGCCCAAATTGCAGGCGCTGTAGTAGTTTCAGAACCACATTGTGCTAATACGCTTGCTAAATCGTACTTAATATATCCCTTCATATCTTCTAAAGACATATAACCTTCTACAGCAGGACTTGTTGTAGGTGCACTTGTTGTTGGTGTCACTGTTGTAGGTGTAGATGTTGTTACACCAGGTTGTTCTGTTGTAGGTGCTACTGTTGTAGTAGTTCCTGTTGCATCATCCTTACAAGATGCTACTGTTAGAGTTGCAAGAGCCGCTAGGGCGACTGACATTAACTTTGTTTTTCTTTTCACAATAATCTCCTCCTTAATAAGACCAACTTTTGAGTATCTCCCATTTCAACAAATTAAATTTTACCACTTTCGCATTTTCGTCGAATAGAATTCGTTTTTTTTACTCTTAAGTTATCTTTTGTTTATATTATACACATCATTTTATATAAATCAAGAGAAAAAAGAATAAAAAATGGCTGAAAGCGTTTTCTGAACAGCTAACAACCTATTTTTTTGAATTTTATTCGTATTTTAAAATGTTTTTTGACATTTTATTCCATTACAATGAACAAAATAAGCGATATAACGAAATATAATGCACCACAAACAAAATACGGAACATACGAAAATTTGTTTTTTGACCTTTTTTCCATTTTATTTGAGGTATATTCATGATATCTCTCTACTGGTCTACTTCTAAATCGATTATAAACATACTTTGTGGAGTATGAAAATATATCCACAGAGCCTTTACTTGTTAATATTGATAGCATTCCTGCAGCTATTAAAACAAAAGCTGCTATAAAAGTACCGTCAACATATGCTTTTAAATAATTAGCGCCTTTTATCCAAAGGGCAATAACAATTACCACCAATCCAATTAATATAGCTACTATATATTTTTTGGGATTATGAAAGAACACTTTTTTAAATATGCTTTCCTCTTGCTCTACTATTGATTCTTCTTTTGTCGCATCATCTATTGATACTCCAGTTGAAAAAACCTCTTTTTCCTCATCTTCTTTTTCAATAACATTCATACTAATTTGTTCCTTTATTTCATCATTCATATTGTATCCTCTTTTTTATTAATTATACATTATACATTATTTAGTATGGTCACATACTTTAAATCTTGTAACATCTCTTGTTACTTCTCCATCAGCTTGAACAGGCAAAGATACAGATGCTAAAGCTTCTATTTCTTTACCCCTCAAATGAAACACATGCTTTTTTGCAAGTGTGTGTAGGCCTAAATATATTAAAGGAAACAACAATACTATTTGCTTATAGTTTTTTCCTTTAATAATATATACATCTAAAATTCCATCATTTCTTACCGCATTAGGAGCCACTTTCATTCCTCCGCCTATATTTTTTCCATTCATACATACAAAAAAATAAACATCATCAAAATGATTAAGCTTACCATCAACAGTCAAATCTACTGAAAAGGGCTTAAATGTTTTAAAAATATTAACTGCAGTTTTAAAATATCCGGCATCTGGGTTTTTATTGACCTCATCACATACACACGCATCAATTCCCATTCCAACTCCATTTAGAAAATTAACCCTTTTATCATCAATCATAAAATATGGGGTATTTTTTACCTCATCCGTAATATCAATTAATTTCCCTTTATGCTCACGTGCAAAATCATTACCACTTCCTGCTTTATATAGCATAATCCTTGCAATAGCATTTTTTACACGTGGGTTTTGAACAAACACATTTAAAGTCCCATCTCCACCAAGAATGACAATTCGATCAGTATCTTTTGCTACATTAAGCACCTCATCAACTATATTTTGATCCAAAATGCTGAATAGTTTTGATTCAATTTTTCTCTTCTTACAATATTTACTTATAGATTTAATACTTTTTTTAGCGCTTCCCGATAGAGAATTAAACAATAAATAATACAAAATAACACCTTCTACAAATTACTTTATATTCACATATAATTCGTATTTGTCTTTCTTTTCGATTCGCTCGATTTCTTGAATTGAAATATTATTCCCCAATAATTCAACCTCATCATTCTCTTTTATTCTATCATTGATTTGCACAAAAGAAAAGTCCATACACTTTTGTCCAATCATTTTGTAACGATTACCATTTATAAAAACAGTATGATGAATGCTTGCACTAAGCCCAGAGTTATATCCAACATCAATAATTCCTACTCTCATTCTATATTTAGCAAGAAAGCTCTTGTTGTAGCCTAGATATTGACCTCTTTCTAAGATAAATGTCTTAATTACTTTTCCATATATCATAACAGCATTTTCATAAATTGCCATCCCAATTCTTTTTACATATTTATTATCCTTATATAATACGTGAGACCCACCAATATGAATCAACATATTTTTTATATTTTTAACAGAATCATTAAAATATTTTAATTCCTCATCAATACCATCATCATCATATCTTGATATATGCATATAAACCCCTTTGCACAAGGAATCATTTATAATCTCATTATCTATCAAAGAACCAAATCGATTCATTGGAGATATAACCTTAAAATGATATGGCATATTCATACTTTTACAAAAAAAATAATCCTCCTTTGACTCCACAGTCAGAAATATTCTGTTAGAAATAGAAACAACTTTATTCTTACCTAGAACCAAAACATATGTATTTGAATAATTATTAATAATGTATAAAGCATCCTTAATCTCAGTGACTGCAAAAAAGGTAAAGCCTAAGGATGTAGCAATTTTTAATACATTTTTAAGTCCACATCCATATGCATTATCCTTAACTACTAGGATTGTTTTCCGATTAAGCCTATCAAGATTTTTTCTTATAACCTCATAATTGATTTGTTTCAAGCCATCACCATTAAAATATATGAAAAAGATGGCTATTTAAGCCACCTTTATTAGCACTTTATTAAAGCGTATAGCTTTTTACCTCTTCTAATTACAATAAACTTACCTTCAATTGCAATTTCTTTATTAAGTACAAGCTCTAAATCCTGACATTTATCTCCATTAATGCTTACTGCACCATTAGAAATAAATTCTCTTGATTCACGCTTAGATTTTGCAAGTCCAGCTGAGATTAATGCATCTACAAGAGGCATTTGTCCCTCTAACTCAATAGATGGTAAATCGCCAAAGCCCATTTCAATTTCCTTAGCTGAAAGTCCCTTAATATCTCCACTAAACAAAGCTTTAGATATTTTTACAGCCTCCTCATATGCAGCCTCACCATGAATAAATGTAATAACCTCTTTGGCAAGCGCTTGATGTGCCTCTCTTAAATGAGGAGCCTCTTGGTTTTTCTTTTCAAGCTCTTCAATCTCTTCACGAGATAGGAATGTTAAGAATTTAAGGTAATCTATAACCTTAGAATCCTCAGAGTTAATAAAGAATTGATACATCTCATATGCAGAAGTTTTATTTATATCAAGCCATATAGCCTTACCATTTGTCTTACCAAATTTAGTACCATCGCTCTTAGTTAAAAGTGGCATTGTAAATCCATAAGCCTCTTTACCTTCTTTTCTTCTAATGAGCTCAATACCTGCAGTAATATTACCCCATTGGTCTTGACCAGCAACCTGAAGTTCAACATTCTTATGTTTATTTAAATACCAAAAGTCCATTGCTTGCATAATCATATAAGAGAATTCCGTATATGTAATACCTTCATCAAGTCTTCTAGAAATTATATCTTTTTGTAGCATATAATTTATATTAAAGAATTTTCCATAATCTCTTAAAAAATCGATAAATGAAATATCCTTAAGCCAATCATAATTATTCACAACCTCAAACCCAAATAATCTTTGAGCTTGCTCCTTCAAGCATTTAAAATTATGATTTACTTGCTCATAAGTAATCATTGGACGTTCACTATCTGGTTTCGGGTCGCCAATTAATCCTGTACCACCACCAACTAGTAATATTGGATGATGTCCAGCATCAGCTAATCTTTTTGAAATTAAAAAGCTGGAAAAATGTCCAATATGTAATGAATCTCCAGTTGGATCTGTACCAATATAAAAAGTCATTCCACCATTATTAATCTTTTCTCTTAATGATGGATCTGATACATCCTTAATCAAACCACGCCATTCTAATTCTTCATAAATACCCATGTCTATATCCTCCTAAAAATAAAAAAACGTCCCTAAAATCTAAGGACGAATTATCGCGGTACCACCTTAGTTCAGAATCAAATTCTGCACTCATCCCGTTAACGCCGGCTACGTCTAATCTCCAAGATTGTAATTCAAATATAACTAATGAATCATTCGCACCTAACATGATTTCTCTTTTACATTAATTTATATTCTACTGATATCTTTTCATCGATTAAGATATTTAAATTATACTAAACATCTACGTTTGAGTCAATAACAAACTTACGCAGATTTTCTTCTAATAACAGTATGAGGAAGTTTAATATTAGTATTATCTATTTCCTCATTTTTCATAATTTTTGTTAACAATCTCATCGCTACAGCACCAATATCATATACTGGTGTATCTACGCATGTTAAATTTGGACGAGATAATTTTGCATATTTAGTATTTTGGAATCCAACTACAGCACAATCATCTGGCACTTTATACCCTAAATCCTCAATTACATTCATAAATGAAACTGCAATACTGTCTCTAACACCAATAGCCGCATCTACATGATTATTCTTAAAATATTCTGTAAAGTGAGGGGTATTAATTGCAATATCACCACTTGTTTTAAATATTCTTGGTTCTAGTCCAGCTTCCTTCATTGCAAGTGTATAACCTGCCTCTTTTTCTACATTTACTGAATATCTTCTTACTGTAGAAAGTAAATATATATCCTTACGCCCTTTTTCTAGTAATTCCTTTGTTATTTCATAAGACGCTCTCTCATAATCTACTGATACTGAAGGTATATCTTTATTATTTGTAAGTACATTAGTTAATACCATTGGTATATTTGCATCATCAAATTGCTTATTAATCATTTCCATTTGATCACTAGCAAGCTCATCATCTAAAAAAAGGATTCCATCTACTTGCTCAGATACAACAGTTCTAATAGTATCTTGTAAATCTAATTCTCCGTTAATTGAAAACAATTTGATTGAATAATTATATTTTTTAGCAATATCAATAATTCCACCTAATAGCTGCGATGTAGAAGCTCTAGTAACATC
>CAMEKY010000021.1 GCA_945921565.1 uncultured Clostridium sp.
TTAGTGCGGAGCAATCTACAAAAATTTGTGAGGATGCTAACATTAAAGTATTAAAAGCTAAGACAATTGCTCAAGGATACGCATCATTAATGGCATTTGATTCACAAAATGAATTAGAACAAAATTTTGAAGATATGTCAGAAGCTATAGCTAATGTTCAAACTGGTGAGGTTACATATGCAGTTAGAGATACTGAAATCAAAGGTGTGAAGATTAAAGCTGGAGATTATATGGGCATTTGCAATGGTGAGATTGTTGTATCAGTTAAAGAACGACTAGATGCTACCTTGAATTTATTAGATAAGTGTGTTAATGAAGAATCTTCAATTGTTACATTATTCTGTGGTGAAGGATCAACTGAAGAAGAGGTTGAGACTATAATAGAGCATTGTAATGAAATAAATGAGGATGTCGAGGTTGAAGTTATTGAGGGTAATCAAGATATCTACTCATATATCATTGCAGTTGAGCAATAATTAGAATTATAGGTTGGAGAAATCCAACCTTTTTGTATGGTGAATTATGGTTGATTTAGATTTAGATGTTAAATTTATAAAGGGTATAGGAAGTAAAACATTAGGTTATTTAAATGACGCCTCTATTTTTACGATAAAAGATTTAATATATAGCTTACCTAAAAGATATAATGTTTATGAAATAAAAGACATTAATTCATTCTTAGACTCTGATGTGGGCACAATTAAAGCAAGAGTATGCTCAAATATAATCGTAAGAAAAATAAGAAAATCAATTGATAATGTTATCTTTTATGCGAGCGTTAATAATATAAAAGTTAAAATTATTGCCTTTGGTATGGGATATTTACGTTACACGCTAAAAATGGGTGATGACATATTAATATATGGAAGCTATAAAAAACTAAAAAAAGAATTTGTCGCAAGAGAAATATTTACAAAAGAATTGCCATCATTAGTCTCGCCAGTGTATGGAATTAAAAATGTTAGCGATAATATGATTTCAAAGTATATTAGTACTATTATTAATGATGTAGTACTATCTGATGATATACCTTCATCTTTTTTAAATAAATATCGATTACTAGATATTAATCAATACCTATATAAAGCTCATTTTCCTGCATCTAGTGCTGATGTTATTGAGGTAACTAGAAGAAAAAAATATGAGATGTATTTAAAATATTTGCTCCAACTAGAATCATTAAGGTATTTTGTTAGTAGTAACAAGAAAATCCCTAAAATCATTGATAAAAGTGTTATTCTAGACTTTGCATCCAAACTCCCATATGAGCTAACAGGAAGTCAAAAGAAAGCAATTAATGATATCGTACTAGATTCAAAAAAAGATATTGTGATGAATAGATTGATTCAAGGTGATGTGGGTAGTGGTAAGACAGTAGTAGCTACCGCTGCAAATTCGAGCCTTAAATATCAATCTGTTTTAATGGCTCCAACTGAAATATTAGCTCAGCAGCATTTTAATAATATTACCCACCTTCTTAAGGATTATTCTTTGAATATTCAGCTTCTTTCATCATCAACTCCAATAAGTAAAAGGGATGAAATTATCAACAAGCTTGAAATGGGTATAATTGATGTATTAATTTCAACTCATAGCGTTTTATATCATAAAATTAGATATAAAAATTTAGGACTATTAATAGTTGATGAGCAGCATAGGTTTGGTGTTAATGCAAGACAAGATCTTTTAAATCAATTTCCGCATACTGATGCGATTTATTTATCCGCAACCCCTATTCCTAGAACGCTTGGTCTTACGAAGTTTGCAGATATGGATATTTCATCTATGACTGATAGACCTCTAAATCGTAAAAGGGTTAATACATATGTATCATCCATGCTTGATTTAGATTTAGTGTTTAATGATATAAAGGAGCGAATTAAAAGGACAGAGCAGGTATTTTGTGTTTGCTCAAAAATTGATGATGATGAGTCATTCGACTTAAAATACGTTAAGTCTTTACTTGAGGATAATATCGAAAATATTAGAGTTGGAGTAATGCATGGAGCGTTAAATAGTGAGCAAAAAAAGACTATAATGCTTGATTTTTTAAATAAAAAGTATGATGCACTTGTTTGTACAACTGTTATTGAGGTTGGAATTGATATAAAGGCTGCAACAGGTATATATATCTTTGATGCCCAGAAATTTGGTATGTCTACCTTGCATCAACTTAGAGGGCGTGTGGGAAGAAATGATTTAGATAGTGTTTGCTATTTAATCACCAACAAGCCCCAATTAGAAAGACTTAATTTCCTAGCATCTACAGATGATTGCTTCTTGATTGCTGAGTTTGATTTAAATGAACGAGGTCCGGGGGAGATTTTAGGAGAGGCTCAAAGTGGATTTAGCGCATTAGATATTAAAGCTGATTTTAATATCTATAGATGTGCTAAGGAAGATGCGGCAATGTGCTTTAGCCTATATCTAGATGGAAAGCTTGAGTCGGTAGGGCTTATCAAATTAATAGAAAAAATGGTATCTAAAAAAGCAAAATTAAACTAGGAAAATATGGATAATGATGTTATAATTAATTTATGAATTGAAAGGCTGTGATTGTATGATAAAAATAGCAGTAGACGCTATGGGCGGCGATTTTTTATGCGAAACGACTGTACCAGCATGTATGGAAGCAGTTAAGGAATTTAAGGATTTAGAGATTGTTCTTTATGGGGACGAGGAGAAGATAAAGCCTTTACTTAAAAATAGTGAAAGAATTTCAATTGTTCACACACCAAAGTATATTGATATGGGTGAGCATAATCCAGTTAGCTACATAAGGAGAAATAAGGATGCGTCTCTTTGTATGGCAATGCAAGCTGCTCATGATAAAGAGGTAGACGCTGTAGTTAGTGCTGGTCCTACACAATGTGTGGTTGTTGGAGCCCATTTATTAATACGTAAGCTAAAGGAAGTTGGACGTGTAGGATTATGTCCTATCATTCCATCTGTTGATAGAAGAGGAAGATTACTCCTTGATGTTGGCGCAAACGTTGAACTTAGACCTGAGCATATTTTAGATCTTGCATATTTTGCAACAACAATCGCTAAGGAAATTCTTCATATAGAAAATCCTAAAGTTGGTCTTTTAAATATCGGTACTGAAAAGGGTAAAGGTCGTGAGGTTGATAATCAAACTTACGATATGCTAGAGGCTGACCCCAATATTAATTTTTATGGAAACGTTGAAACAAAGGAACTACTTGTAAGTCCATGTGATATTTTTGTGACAGATGGGTTTACTGGCAATATGGTTTTAAAAACTATGGAAGGAACTGCGAAGGCAGTTGGTGCAATGCTTAAGGAAGAAATCAAGGCTTCTTTAGGTGGTAAAATTGGTTATTTATTTATGCGTAAAAATTTAAAAAAATTTCAAAAGCGCTTTGATTCATCAGAAGTTGGTGGAGCAATGATTGTTGGAGTTCCTGTACCAGTAGTTAAGGCTCATGGTTCATCCGATCCATATGCGTTTAAGAATGCAATTCGTCAAGCTAGAATGATGGTTGAAACTGATCTTATAAATAAGGTTTTAGCAAATTTACCAAAGAAAGATGAAAATAAAAATGAAGCATTATAGTTTACTTGAAGAAAAATTAGGAGTAACATTTAAGGATAAATCTTTAATTATTGAAGCTCTAACTCATAGCTCATATGGAAATGAGCATAATTGTCCCTTTAATGAGCGACTTGAGTTTTTAGGGGATGCAGTACTAGAATTATCAATGTCAAAATATCTTATTTCAAAGTATAAAATGAATGAAGGAGATATGACAAAAAGACGTGCTCAAGCTGTAAGAGAGGAAGCCTTAGATATATATGCATCACATTTAGGCTTAGCTGATTTCTTATATCTTGGAAGAGGTGAGGAATTGACAGGTGGACGTCAAAGAAAAGCCGTAATTGCGGATGCCTTTGAAGCAGTTTTAGGAGCTGTTTTTAAGGAATTTGGCTTTGACACTGCATATGATGTGTTTTCAAGAATTGTTATTCCTTATGTTGATGAGGTTGTAATAATAAAGGACTTTAAAACAATACTACAGGAGGAGGTTCAAGCTGATAAAAGAAGCTTATCCTACCGTATTATAGATGAGACAGGCCCTGCCCATGATAAGGTGTTTACAGCCGAGGTATTAATGGATGACGAATTAATAATGGGACGCGGTGTAGGAAAAACAAAAAAGGATGCCGAACAAGAGGCTGCAAAAGAAGCTCTAAGGAAAAAGGCATATATAAAATAGCACAAATCTCATAGTCTAATAATGGGTGATTTGATTGAAAATCCTATTACTAGGCATAAATGGGAAAATGGGAAGGAAAATATATCAAAGCCTTAAGGATAGAGATTATACTATCGAGGGCTTTGATTTATTATGTAATGAAGAGGTACCAACAATTTCAAATATAGATTTAGTTGAACCCAAAAAATACGATTGGCTTGTAGATTTTTCAAACGAAGGCATATCAATAATAATGACAGACCTTTTTTTAAAAACTGGAGTGAATGTAATTTCGGGGACAACAGGAATATCTGATGAAAAGCTAGATGAATTTATGATGATGGCCAAAGAAAATGGGGCAAAGTACATTCATCGTGTTAACTTTTCTTCATGCTTTTGCTCATATGAAAAGCTTGTGGAAAAAGCCGCGTTACTTTTACCAAATAAGCTGATAGTTGAAGCACATGACCTATCTAAATATGATAAGCCATCAGGCAGTGCCCTTCATTTAGCAAAAGCAATTGGCATAGATTCTAAAGATATTGTATCCGTAAGAATAGATGAGCCAGAGCCTTGTCATAAGGTGATTATTTCTAATGATAAGGAAAGAATAATCCTAATTCACCAGGTTTTAGATAAAAAAGCCTTTGAAGAAGGATTTATGGAGATATTTTTAAAAGAAGCAGGTGGATAAGATGCTAGAAAAATTATATTCACTTGGCTGTCTAGATTACCAAAAATTAATTAGAGTTTTATACTCTAAATTAAAATTAAGTGATGGGACATGCCTTGTGTTAATGAGTATACTTGATAATTATTTATCTAATCCAAATTTAGATGTTGATGCGTTACATGAATGCAGCAAAATTGAAAGATCTATGATTGAAAATGCAATTGTAGAGCTTTTAAATTTAGATTATATTCAAATTGACTTAGTAATGAATGGTGGGAAATCAAGTGAATCATATCGATTAGCTCCATTTTTTATGAAATGTGAAAAACTATTAATGGAAATAAAGGATTCAAAGCAGGAATCTGATATCAGCTATATTATTTCTTTGTTAGAGCAAAATCTTAAAAGACCATTATCACGTACGGAACAAGAAACTGTAAGTGGATGGTTTGAGGATATGTTTAGTAAAAGTGAGATTGAAAATGCCATTAGGTATGTTATTAAAAATAAAAATATATTTAGACTACAGTCAGTTAATAAGGCATTATATGATGATTCAAAATCATCAGCAGTGGGAACTAATGAAACTATAAAGGTCGTCTTTGACAGCATGGTAGGTCGCTCCTGAACAGTAAAGAAATGATAGATTTGATTTATCAAATGTATCCTAATGCTGGTTGTGAGCTAGAATATTTCTCCCCTTTTTCATTTTTATGTGCCGTAATATTAAGTGCTCAAACGACGGATAAAGCAGTAAATAAGGTAACTAAGGTTTTATTTAGTAAATATAAAACAATAGATGAGCTAGCAGCTGCAAATAAAGATGAGTTAATGAAGATCATTGCACCAATAGGACTCATGAAAAATAAAAGTGAGTATTTAATAAGGCTTGCTCAAATTGTTAAGGATAAATATAATGGAAAGCTTCCCACCACAAGAGGCGAGCTTGAAGCACTACCTGGGGTTGGAAGAAAAACAACCAATGTCTATTTAGCTCAAATTCATCATATTCCAACTATTGCAGTAGATACACATGTTAATCGTGTTTCTAAAAGATTAGGACTAGTTGGCGATGATGCTAGTGTGCTTGAGGTTGAAAAAGCACTTATGGATTATTTTGAGAAGGAAGACTGGATAAAAGCGCATCATGGACTGTTATTTTTAGGAAGATATAAATGTCTAGCTAAGAAGCCTGATTGTGCTTCGTGCTTGCTTAAAGAAAAATGTAAATATTGGAAGGTTAACAATCATGAATAAGGAACAATTATTATCTAAAATAAACGAAGTAGCTCAAGAGTTATTCGAAATAACAAAAGAGCTTTATAAAAATCCTGAGATTGGATTTCAAGAATATAAATCATCTAAGCTACTTGCTCACTTTTTATCCAAACATGGTTTTGAAGTAACGTATCCATATGTTCTAGATACAGGTTATCTTGGGGTATATGATTCGAAGCATGAAGGACCAAAAATTGGCTTTTTATGTGAATATGATGCTCTTCCCGGAGTTGGACATGGATGTGGACACAATTTGATTTGTACAATGTCTATTGCAGGAGCATATGCACTTCGTGATGTGGTAGATGAAATTGGTGGTTCTATATATGTATATGGAACTCCAGCTGAAGAAAACTTTGGCGGGAAGGTGCAAATGGCAAAGGCTCATGCATTTGATGATTTGGATATTGCGATTATGCTTCACCCTTCAACAAAGAATGGGCTTGGAGCTAGATCTATGGCTATTATTCCACTTAAATTTGATTTTTATGGAGTATCAGCTCATGGATGTGACCCATATAATGGAGCATCAGCGTTGGATGCGGCGGTAGCTACATACCAAGGAATTAATATGCTACGTCAATTCACTAAACAACCAAGCTTTATCCATGGAATAATAAAAGATGGCGGACAAGCTGCAAATGTTATTCCTGATCATGCATCCCTTGAGTATTATTTTCGTTCAAGTACGGTTGAATATGCTAAGCATTTAGCTAAAAGAGGAGAAGAAATCGCTAAGGCTTGTGCAAAGATGAATAATTGCAAGGTTAAGATAAGTGAATATGAAGAAACTTATGAAGACACTAAGATTAATTATGCTCTTGCAAGAGGATTAAATGAAGCTTTTATAGAATGTGGAATTACTGATATCGAGAAAGTAGATGAAATGCCAAGAGGCTCTACAGATGTTGGTGCTGTATCTAAGGTAGTACCGACAGTTCAAGGAAATATCAAAATTGCACCTGAGTCTGTTAATGGACATTCTGTTGAAATGGCAAAGGCTACAATATCACCTGAGGGATATAAAGCCTTGATAAACGGGGGATTAGCACTTGCTCTACTTGCGAATAAATACCTTATTTCTAAAGAATTCCAAGAGGAAGTATGGAAGGAATTTGATGGAGAGTGAGGCTACATCAATTTTTAAAGGATAGATTTCGGTTGTGTAAAAGTGAGGTTCAAGATTTTAATCATAATCATAATGTTATGGTTAATGGTATACCAGATAAGTGGCTTTCATATATTCTTAAGCCTAATGATGTAATAACTGTTTATGATATTATTAAGGATGAAAAGGTATATCTATTATTTAATAAGCCAGTAGGTGTTACCTGCACAAATGATCGTAATGTTGAAAATAATATTAGAGATTTTTTGAATTATGAAAAAAGAATATTTCCAGTTGGAAGACTAGATAAGGATTCATGTGGTCTTTTAATATTAACAAACGACGGTAAGGTTTTTAATCAAATTCTTGATTCAAAAAATCATATTGAAAAGGAATATTTATTGCGTGTTGATCATCCAATCAATAACATTTTTCTAAATTTAATGGCTAGAGGTGTTCCAATTTTAGGCAAGGTTACTAAGCCGTGTAAGATGGAATATGTTAGTCCGTGTGAATTTAAGATTACCTTGCATGAGGGAATGAATAGACAAATAAGAAGAATGTGTAAATTCTTTGGTTATAAGGTAAAAAGCTTACAAAGAATTAGAATTGGAAATCTTTATTTAAATGATATAGAGGAAGGCTCATTTAGAGAACTTTCAATAAATGAAATAGACAAATTGTTAGAATTTAATAATAAACAATGAAGAGTTTCAAGAAATTGAAATTCTTTTTTACTAAAAATCACCTAAAACTGGCTATTGTTATATGAGGTGATTTAAATTGAAAATAATAACAACAAAATATATATTAGCTTTAATACCTATAGCGTTAATATTTGCAGTAATTTTTATGCCTGCGCCAAAGGAGGATGAGATATTAGCTGAACCAGTGGTTGGGATAACTGACAATAAAAGAATAACGGTAACAGTAAAGGGAGAAGTTTTAAATAAAGGAACATATGTATTGTATGAAGGAAAAACTATTAGGGATTTGTTAAATAAGTGTGGGTTAACAGATTATACAGATGTCAGTTCAATTAATTTAGATGAAAAGCTAAAAAACGGTTATACATATAATATTTCGGTGATAGATGAGGCTAAGAAAGAACTAGGAATTACAATTATATCTGGTAGTGTGGAAGAAAAAATTAATATAAATACTGCGACTAAGGAAGAACTGATGGAACTTGAAAAGATAGGATCAGAAAGAGCCCAAGCAATAATCGAATATCGAAGTGTAAGAAAGTTTAGCACGATTGATGATATAAAAAACGTTACTGGCATTTCTGAGGCAATTTTTGATGCGATCAAGAATTATATCACTGTCTAACACCTGGCATTTTTATGCCATATTAATTGCTTTACTAGGGTTATCACTAATATCTTTATGGTATTTACTCGTCTTGGTTATTTATTTAATCTATTTATATAAAATAAGGTTTCTTAAATTTAAGCATATTCTATTATTTATAGGATATGCAACAATTCTTTGTTATTTATATTTATATTTAAGAGTACCTAGTACAAATACGCTATCTGGTATTGTAATTAATGTTAAGGCAAATGATAATTATCAAGCGTTAACAGTTAGAAGTGGAATAAAAAAGTATTTAGTTTATTATTATGGAAATGAGATATTTTCAGTAGGAACAAAAGCTACATTTACTGGGACATTTAATAAGCTAGATTATAGTTCCTATAGTATGTACCTTAAAAGCCAAGGTATATATAATATAATGAGGTCATACTCAGCAAATGTTATTCAAGAGATGAACATATACTCAATAAAGGGGGCAATTTTAAAGCACTACAGCACTAGGCTTGATTCAAAATCATTTATGTACCTAAAGAGCTTGGTATTCGCTCAAAATGAGTTCGATACGGAAATAAAGTCAGCAATATCAAATTTAGGTATTTCCTATTTATTTTGTATATCAGGCTTTCATATCAGTATAATTGCCTCTTTTTTCGAACGGCTTTTATCAAAAATTACTAAAAACTCTATTATTAAGGATTTAACTATAATAATAATATTATTTTTCTACGCATTTCTCTGTAATTTTCCTTATGGTATAATGAGAGCCATATTAATGTATGCATTAACAAAATTAAATTTTTATAAGCAACTGAATCTATCAAAGCTAGATATATGCTCACTATCTTTTATTGTGATTGTATTAATTAATCCAATGGCATTATATTCATTAAGCTTAAGATTAAGCTATATAGTAACATTTTTTATAATAATTGGTGCACGCTTAATAAATGATAGAAGTAAAATAAGAGGGAATTACAAGATGGCATTGCTAGCCTTTTTAGTTAGTGCACCGCTTGTAATATCGATATCTAATCAGCTAAATTTAATTACAATTGCAATTAGTCCAATCGTACTTGCTATTTTTTCAACATTAATATTGCCTACAACATATATTTTATTAGTACTTCCTTGGATGTGTGGGGTATCAAGGATTATATTTAAACTATTCGAAATGCTTATTATAAAGCTTGATTCATTGTCAATTTTTATAATCAAAATACCTACACTAACTCCAATCATGATTATTGCATATTATGCGATATTGTTATTTATATTTATTAAAATAGAAACCAAATCTTTTCGATTTATCCACAGTATATGCTTTTTAGCATTGTGCTTATTATTTATAAATTATAATGTATTAATACCATACGATAGAGTAATAATGCTAGATGTTGGACAAGGAGATTCAATTTTAATATCTAGGGCTTTTAATAAAGGAAATATATTAATTGATTCTTACAATAATTTAGACAAGCTCGATGAGATAGGAATAAATAAAATTGATACTTTAATAATTACTCATTCGGATAATGATCATATATCAACAGCCTTAGATGTTGTAAAGAAATATAAAGTTGAGTGCTTAATCTCATCAGTGTTTGATTCTTCAGAAGAACTTGAAAGAATAGAAAAGAATGTTAAAAAAAGCTTAAAGGTATCAGGTGGAGATACAAAATTTATAGCAGATGTTAGATTTGATTTTTTAGGACCTAAGGTTAACAATTCCAGCCTTAATAATAATAGTCTTGTATTTAAGACTTTGATAAATAAAACAACTATTTTATTTACAGGAGATATGGAGGATGTTGAAGAAGAACAAATATTTGATCAAAATATTAAGGCAGACATATTAAAGGTTCCACATCATGGTTCAAATAGTAGTATGTCAGATCCGTTTTTAAATCATTGTAGCTATAATGATGCAATAATAAGTGTTGGGAAAAATAATAAATTCGGTCATCCCAATCAAGAAACGTTACAAAAGCTTGTAGGTTGTAATGTTTACCGAACTGATGAGGTTGGTAATATTTGTATCAACATATATGCAAACAAATATACATTTGATATTAATAAGAATAAAAATACAATTTTTATTATAAAGAACGCTTTTAAAAAAATAATATCTAATGTATAATGAAATAAAGAAAGGTCGGTATAGAAAAATGAAATTGATTTACGGTGGAAACGGAACAGGAAAAACAAAAAGAATTTTGGAGGTATCTAGAGATACAAAAACGCCTATAATGTGTGAATCTGAGCCAAGACGCTTAAGATTACTTGAAAAGGCGAAGGGCTATGGAATTGACATTCCAAACCCAATTGTATTTAGCGAATGTCCAAAAGGTATTAAGGTTTTAGTAGATGATCCTTATCGTCTTTTGGAGGAAGCATTTGGTGTTACACTGGATGTAATTACTGTCAATGTTGAAAATAAGGATGTAGAAAAGTTATAATTTTGTCTTAAAGTATTGACAAAAGCGCTTTCATAGCTTAGAATTAAATTAGAAGGAAGGGATGAAAGGAATTCCCTGCAAGCACCGTAATGGTGCAAGATGGATATACAATAGTCTTGGATATTGTGTGTAGTCTGGTTTCGATGGTTAAAGCAAAGCCATTCCAAGAACAAAAGCTGTGGGCCTTTGAAAAAAGGCCTTTTTTTATTGTTAGTTATGTATTATAATTTCATTAGATTGGATGTGTTAAGATGGATGCTATATATTTAATTGAAGGACAAAGCAATGTTAAAAATAATGAAAAACTTAATGATTTGTTAAGCTCTATTTCAACAGAATATGATTTGCAAATTCATGATTTAGAGGATGAATCCTTGGCATTACTGCTTGAGGATTTAAATATGATTCCATTTTTAACGGATTTAAAGGTTGTCGTAGCTAAGAATCCGCAATTTTTGTACAAGCCTTCATCATATGATGAAAAATTAATAGAGGCTTTTTTAAAATATATAAAAAATCCCATTCCTACCACAACATTTATAATTATGGTTAATTCTTTACAGGATATTGATTCTAAGATAAGGAAAGAGATAGAAGGAATAGCTACTAAGATTTGTGTAGACATTCCTAAGGAAGCCGAGATAAAACCATATATTACATCATATTTAGAAAAAAGAGGGTATAAATATGATGAAACAGCAGTAGATGAACTAATATTTAGAATAAAGGGGAATTTAGAGCGTGTAGATACAGAGCTTGAAAAGCTAACTACATATAAATATGAGGACAAGCAAATAAAGGTCGCAGATGTGAGAATGCTTGTTAGTAAGGATTTAGAGGATAATATATTTGATTTAGTAAATGCTGTGACAGAGGGTAACAAGCGTAAGGCTATGGAAATCTATGATGATTTAATGGTGTTAAATGAGGATGAATCAAGAATAATTTCTTTATTGATTAATAAATTCAATGAAATATATCAAACTAAAACATTAGTTGAAAAGGGCTATAGTAAAAATGATATTGCGAATATATTCAATTATAAGCCTGGAAGGGTATATTATATGATGAAGGCTGCATCATTAATCAGCTTTGATAGAATCAAAAAAAATATCAACGAATTGATTGATATTGATTATAAAATAAAATCAGGGCAAGTAGATAAAACTATTGCCCTAGAGACTTATTTATTAAAATAGAAGAAGATAAAATAAAAAAACACCCCAAAGGTGTTTTTTATATTATAGGCTATTTACATGACTAGCTAATTGAGACTTGTTTCTTGCAACGAAGTTCTTATGAACGATTCCCTTAGCTTGAGCCTTATCTAACTTCTTATATGCTATAGCTAAAGCGGCAGTTGCAGTCTCCTTATTGTTAGCTGTTAATACGGCCTTAATTGCAGTTTTCATACTTGACTTGAATGATGCATTTGCTAATCTAGCTTTCTCATTTGTCTTTACACGTTTGATTTGTTGCTTAATGTTTGCCATAAAATTCACCTCCGCGCGTTTATATGCTCTATAATTATATCAAATGTTTATGTCAAATGCAACTAAAAAAATAAATTTTTCATAAATTAAGTTTACAGGTGCCTAGACCAATATAATTGGGACAAAGAATATCTATTTTAAAGTATAGTTGTTGATATTATAGACAAACTATACTTGGTGGAAAAATGTTAAAAAGTGATTTAATTGTTGAAGAATTAGCATTAGACTATGGAATAGAGACTAAAAGCAAATATGAAAGCATTGATGTATCCAAAATAGTCTTAGATGAAGCCAATTCTAAAAAATATCATAAGGATGCAGGTATATATTATACACTTACAACAGATTGTTTTGTTAATATTAATAAAAAGAAATATGATGATTTAGTAAAAGCTTTTTCTAATGTTATTAAAGAATTTTTAGATATGTATAATGTAAAAAAGGAGGACCCTGTTTTTGTCGTTGGTTTAGGTAATAGTGATGTTACACCAGATTCACTAGGACCTAAGGTTATTGATATGCTACTGGTTACGAGTCATTTAAAAAGAATGAATCAGCTTGAAGAGGGTATGCAAAATGTTTTAGCTTTAGCTCCTGGAGTAATGAGTCAAACGGGACTTGAGACTGTAGATATAGTTTCCAATATTTCTAGTACAGTTAAACCTAAGCTTGTGATTGTTATTGATGCACTTGCATCAAGAAGCTTAAATAGATTAAATAAAACTATTCAATTAAACAATACATCGATTGCACCTGGTGCTGGCATTGGAAATTTTAGAAAGAAATTTGATAAAAATACCTTAGGTACTAATATAGTAGCTATAGGTGTACCTACAGTAGTAGACATAAGATCGGTATTATCAGAAGCCTTGAATTCATTTACAACTGATTTACCTGATACATTACCTTTTTCATTTGAGGATGAAACAATGCAGTTTATGGTTACACCAAAAGAAATAGATCAAAATATAATAGATATTTCTAGTGTGATTGCGGATGGATTAAATCTAGCTTTTCATAATCTCTTTCAATAATAATTGGGAATATGTATTGCTATTTGAAAAAAAACAAGTATAATATTTACGAATGATGTTCCTTGCCTAACCATCATTTAAAAAATAAAAAACAGGGAGTATAAATTATATGATTAAATTTATTAAGAAAGAGTGCAAGGATATTAGTATTTTATTAAAAAGTATTCCTGCACCTATTTTTGCTTTATTTGTGATTGCAATTATTGCGATGAACCTACTAGCAAATAAAGCAGTCAGTATTCCATGGTCATGGCTAGCCCTTGATTGTGGTATTATTGTATCTTGGATAGCCTTTATGACAAATGATATTATTACAAAGCATTTTGGTCCTAAGGAGGCTACTAAGATTTCTGTAGTTGCAATATTAATTAATTTATTAATTTGCTTATTATTCTTTATTGCATCTAAAATTCCAGGTATATGGGGAGAATCCTATGTCGAGGGTAGTGAAGGAATAATTAATAATGCAATTGACAAAACATTTGGCGGAACTTGGTATGTTGTTTTAGGTTCGACAATTGCATTTTTAGTTTCCGCTGTTGTAAATAATACGATTAATTATGGCTTGGGATTAATAATTAAGAAGAAGCCTAATGGCTTTAAAACCTTTGCAATTAGAAGCTATATATCAACAGGAATAGGTCAATTTGTTGATAATTTCTGCTTCGCACTTATTGTTAGTCACGTTTTCTTTGGTTGGACCATGCTTCAATGTATTACATGTTCACTTACTGGAATGGTACTTGAACTATTATTTGAAGTTGTCTTTTCACCACTTGGATATAAAATATGTCAAAAATGGAAGGCAGAAAATGTTGGACAACTTTATTTTGATTATAGGAGTATGAAGGAATGAAGGTATTAATTACTGGTACATCTAGAGGTATAGGAAAGGCTATTGCGCAAAAGTTTTTAGCCATGAATCACAAAGTTATTGGAATTGATAAAAATCCTCAAACAATAAATGATAAAAATTATATACATTATTTGTGTGATATTTCTAATGATGAATTACCAGAAATAGAAGAAGTAGAAATACTTATTAATAATGCTGGAGTTCAAAATGAAAATGATATAGATGTTAATTTAAAGGGGACAATTAAGGTTACTGAAAAATATGGCTTTAATAATAGCATAAAAAGTATTTTATTTAATGCTTCAGCTTCGGCTAGAACTGGATCAGAGTTCCCTATGTATGTCGCATCTAAAGGTGGTGTTGTAGCGTATATGAAAAATGTAGCTCAAAGAGTTGCTAAATATGGTGCAACAGCTAACTCTATGTCTCCTGGTGGAGTTAATTGTGAGCTTAACCAGCATATATTAGACGATAAAAAGTTATATAACGATGTTTTAAATGAAACTCTTCTTAATAAATGGGCAAGTGTAGAGGAGATTGCAGAATGGGCATATTTTATAACTGTAGTTAATAAGTCTATGACAGGTGAAGATATATTAATTGATAATGGTGAGGCCATTAAATATAATTTTATATGGTAGTTTAAATGACAACAGATTCTTTTGAATTTGTTGTTATTTTTTTGTGGAAGAAATAAAGAATGTATATTAAAATATAACCATAGATTAATGCGAGGTTTTAATATGAAGTATAAAGTGGAAATAACGGAGACATTACAAAGAATTTTAGAGGTTGAGGCTAAAGATGAATATGAAGCATATCAAATTGTAAAGGATATGTATAGGGAGGAAGAAATTGTACTATCTGCGGATGATTACATTGATACAAAAATTGAAGTTTTATCAGATTAAACATCTTCATCAAAAAACTTTTTTAGTATGTATATTATGAAATATATATTGTAAAATTAGTTGGTTAGATAATAAATTTAATGGATTCAATTTAGTATATTAGTCTAAAGGAGACATCTAATGAGTAAAACACAAGAATTGACTCCTAATATGAGATACGAAGATAAAAGACAAACTAGAAAATATTATAGGGTCTTTGATTCTAAAAGAGATCTTAGAAATTATTTGCTATCAAAAGGCGATGGTAAAAAAGTAAGGAGAAAATAATATGAATGAATTATTGTTATTAAGTTATGAGTATATATCAAAAGAAGATTTTATAACCGAAATTGCAATTCCTAATCATCATTTTGAATTAGATGGAAATTATGATCATTTATGGTTAATATTAAACGAAACAGATAAATGTATAGTTAGAATAGATTTAATTTTAAAAGATTCTAATGGTAATATCATTGAAGATGATATTGATTATAAATTATATGAAGGAACTAATGCTCCTTATAATGGGTTTATATATTCTATAGAATATAGAGATTATAGAGTGATGGATGAGGTATTAAAACAAATTGCGAAAGAAAATAGATATTTACATATAGCTTATGGTGAATCAAATAAGTTTGAAAGATTGTAGAGGAGATTCTAAAATTACTGAATCAGATTTAATAGTTGAAAAGTATGATAAAATTATATAAAATACGTATGCAAAATGAGCAGGTGAATTGTTTATGATGAGAAATAATGTGGGATATTCAATGATTCAAACTAAAGAAGATGTGCTTAAATCTGTTTTTGGATTTGATTCGTTTAGAGAAAATCAAGGAAAGATTATTGATAACATTTTTGATGGCAAAAATGTTATCAATAATGCCTACTGGTGCAGGTAAGTCTTTATGTTATCAAATACCAGCAATATTGTTTTCTGGTATAACGATTGTAATTTCACCTCTTATTAGTTTGATGGAAGATCAAATTTTAAAATTAAAAAATGTTGGAATTGAATGTGCATTTATAAATTCTACATTAACTGAAGGAGAATATGTAACAATTAAAAATGAAATACTAAATGGGGAATATAAAGTAATATATGTTGCACCAGAGCGCCTTCAAAATAAAGATTTTATTTACGTATCAAGCAAATTGAATATAAGCCTAGTTGTAGTAGATGAGGCGCACTGTGTATCTCAATGGGGAAATGATTTTAGAAAATCATATTTATGTATCAACCAATTTGTAAAGAATCTTAGTCCTAAACCTGTTTTAGCAGCCTTTACAGCTACAGCTACTAAGGCTGTTCAAGAAGATATTATAAGTATGCTCGGATTAGGAAATTGTACTGTAATAAAAAGTAGTTTTGACAGACCTAATTTATATATTTCAAAACAATACCTTACTAATAATTATAAAGATGATTTCATTTTAAAATATGTAAAAGAAAATAAGGATAAATATGGAATTATTTATTGCTCTACTAGAAAGAATGTAGATGAAATACATGGATTTTTACTAGAGAATAGTATTAATGTAGGTAAATATCATGCTGGTATGAGCGATAAAGATAGAAAAGAAAATCAAGATGCTTTTATTTATGATAAAGTAAATGTGATTGTGGCCACCAACGCATTTGGTATGGGTATAGATAAGAGTAATGTTAATTATGTAATTCATTATAATTGTCCAAAAGATATTGAATCATATTATCAAGAAATAGGTAGAGCAGGTCGTGATGGTACAAATGCAGAATGTATTTTACTTTATAATGGACAAGACTTTAGCACTTCTAAGTATTTAATAGATAAAACATACGAAGAAGAAATGAAAAAGCCTGGTTTTGATCCTTCGGTAGCATCAAGTGTATATGAGTATAAGCTTGATAGGCTAGAAAAAATGAGGATGCTATGTTATACAAATGAGTGTCTTAAGAAATATATATTAGGTTACTTTGGAGAAAATAAAGTAGATAATTGTGATAACTGTTCAAATTGCGAGAAAGAATTTGAAGAAATAGATGTAACTTTGGAAAGTAATAAAATTTTGGAACTTGTATTAGAGTACAATACAAGATATGGAGCAACAACATTAACAGATATATTAAAAGGCTCAAGGAGTAAGAAAATTTCAGGATTAGGTTTGATTAATAGTAAATCATATGGAACTTTAAATGCATTATCTATTTCGCAAATTAGAGATTTATTTTTAACACTAACATTCGAGGGATATCTATATAAAACTAATGGAGATTATCCTACTGTAGGTATTACTGATAGTGGAAAAAATCAATTATATAATAATCAAAATAGAATTTTCATTAGAAAAGCTAAAGAAGAAATTAAGAGGGAAAAGGTTGAAAAGATCGTTATTAATAATGATTTAATTTATAAATTAAAAGAGGTTCGTTTAATTTTAGCTAGAAAAGAGAACGTTCCTGCATACATCGTTTTTAATGATAGAACATTAGAAAATATGTGTGAGTTATTACCAACTTCAATACCTGAATTATTGAATGTTTCTGGGGTTGGAGACTATAAGGCTAAAAAATATGGAGAATATTTTATAGCAGCTATAAAAGAATATGTAGAAAAATATAGCAAATAAATATGGTATAACAAGGTGTTTTATATGCTTTCTACTTTCAAAACAATAGAAAGTAAAAGGACATTGAGTCTAAGACAATATTGAAAGATGTATTGTCTTTTTTGTCCATTTTTGAGAAAAATAAGAAGAATACTTACATAAAATTGAGAAAAGTATCAGTTTGTGATAAAATTATATAAAATATTACTTAATGAAATAATAAATTGAGAAAAAGGAGAAAACGGTTATGAGATTTAATGAAGATACAAGAGTTAAATTTCCAGCAACGATTCATTTCTTGAGATTAGGGTATGATTATCAAAGTCTTAAAGATGCAATAATTGATTTTGACACAAAAATATTTATTGATAGATTTAAAACTTCATTAGAAAAAATAAATGGTAGAACTATTGAGGATGATGAAATTACAAAGTTGTTAGCTGAAATAAATCTAATGCTTAAGAACAATGATTTAGGCAAAGAATTTTATAATAGATTAATTTCTACCGAGCATAATATTAAATTATTGGATTTGGAAGATTTTTATAATAATGATTTTGCAGTTGTAGATGAACTTCCTTTTAGCATTAAAGAAAGAACGGAAGAAGGTTCATTTAGACCTGATATTAATATTTTAGTTAATGGAATGCCTTTGGCATTTTTAGAGGTAAAGCATCCTAATAATTCTGGTGGAATTCAAGTTGAATTTGAAAGAATGATTAACAAAAGATTAAAAAATGATGAATTTAAAAAATATTTCAATTTGATTCAAATTGTATCATTTTCAAATAATATGGAATATGAAGAAGCTGATGATGATATTGCAGAGCAAGTAAGAGCTGGTTCTTTTTATACAACACCTAATGGACAAATGACATCATTTTCTTTCTTTAGAGAAGATGTTCCAAATTATCATTCAAGTTATGTTTTAAAAGAGGTAGATATCGATACAATTAAAATGGTTGTTAAGGATGGTGGTTATAATCCTGATGAAACAGATACACCTGAATTCAAGACAAATTTGTCTGATTTAACACCATGTAATAGATTTATTACGTCTTTTTATGATAAAGAACGATTTATCTATTATCTACGTTATGGAATTATGTTCTTAAAGGAAACAAAGAAAATTCATAATGAAACAACAAACAAAGATGAAGAGTATTATGTATTTCAAAAACACATTATGAGATATCCTCAATTCTTTGCTACAAGAGCCATTTTAAGGCGCTTTGAAGAAAAAGATAAGAATGGTATCATCTGGCATACTCAAGGCTCTGGGAAGACTGCTTTATCTGCTTTTTCAAATAGAATAATTAAAGATTATTTTGCTAAGAAAAAAGTAAATACTAGATTTTTCTTTGTTGTTGATAGATTAGATTTATTAAGACAAGCTAAAACTGAATTTGAAAATAGAGATTTTGCAGTTACAACAGTTGATTCTAAAATTGAATTTGCTAAAGAATTAAAGAAACCTTTAGATGATAAAAATGAAGGTATCGGAACAGTTTGTGTAGTAAATGTTCAAAAGCTTATGGAAGAATCTAAAATGCCTACAGTTGAAAATGATTATAATGTAAAGGTTCAACGTATTTTCTTTGTTGATGAAGCTCATAGAAGTTACAATGTTCATGGTGAATTCTTTAAGAATTTAATGACATGCGATAATAATGGTATTTATATTGCAATGACAGGTACTCCTTTATTATCTAAGAAAGAACGTTCTAATCTTAAATTTGGAGATTATATTCATAAATATTTTTATGACAAATCGATTGCAGATGGTTATACATTAAGAATTAAGAAAGAACAAATTGACACTGTTGCAAAGGCTGAAATAAAAGCAAATTTAGAAATTGAAGATAAGGATTTAAATTCTGCGGATGTTTATGAGTCTGATAATTATATTAATGATGTAAGCAAATACATTGAAAATGATTTTAAAAACTTTAGATATTTGAATACAGATAATTCAATAGGAGCTATGATAGTTTGCCGTTCTAATCCACAAGCAAAGAAAATATGTGAGTGGTTTGATAGGAATAGTAAGCTTACTACAGGACTTGTTATGTCTGATTCTGAAAATCCAGCTCAAGCTGATATTAACAAGCAAAATCAAATTAATTTCCGTGAAA
>CAMEKY010000022.1 GCA_945921565.1 uncultured Clostridium sp.
AAGTCCAATTTTTTCACTTTCATCATCAAAGCGAATAATTGAAACCTCAATCTCATCACCAATTAATAAGGATGCCATTAAATTGTCATTTGGATTCCATGAGAACTCAGACTTATGAAGAAGTCCTGTAACATTCTTATCAAGCTCTACCAAAACACCAAATGGCATCTTATTTACAACCTTACCTTTAACTGTATCAGAAACACTATGATTATCTTTATATAATTCATATGGAGTCTTTAGTAATGCCTTACGTGATAATTCTAATTTACCATTATCAGTGTTTACAACAAGTACTTCAACAGTGTCTCCTTCATTAAGAATATCACTTGCTGACTTAATAAATGTATGATCAACTTCCTTAAGTCTAATTAAGCCTTGTACCTTATCGAACTTAACAAATGCTCCATATGGAACGATTTTTGAAACAGTACCAGTTACCTTGTCTCCTACATTAAAGGTCTTGTACTCTTCTTCTCTTTCTTTAATATATTCTTGATGCTCAGCCTCTTTTTTAGCTAAATATTCTTCATGAGCACGTTGACGCTCCTCGTATGCATGCTGGCGCTCTTCACGTACAACTGCATAGCGTGAAACATAGGCATTTTGCTTATCATCATTATATGAAATAATCTTTACAGCAACTAAATCCCCCTTAGCTAGTGGTGTTCTTAGGTCCTTAACTGACATAAACATTTCAATTTTTCCATCAGAAAGAACATAGCCTTTTCCTTCTATAACCTTAATTACACGAGCCTCAACATTTGATTCAACAGGGACATTAGCCTTATATGCCTCAAAGTTTTCCTTCTTTAATGTGTTAAGACGTGATAATAAAATATCACTGTTTTCACCCTCAACAATCTTTGTAATCTCAGCTTCCACAACATCGCCTACTTTAACAAGTGGTTTTAAAGATGTAACATCCTTGTCTGTTGTAAAATGATCTAAATAGATTGTTCCTTCTGTAAATGTATTTAAGTTAATCTTAGCATACTTATCAGTAACCTCGACAACCTCTCCTTTTACAACATCATGAACATGAAGTTCTCTTGTGCTTTCTTCCTTTAGTAGTTCTTCCATTGACATTTCATTATTCTTTTCCATTTTCATCCATCCTTTCACAAACAATACTTACTATTGTATTGCACACCTCTTCAATTGTCATCGAAGTAGTATCCACTAAAATAGCATCAGAAGCTTGCTTAAGTGGTGATATTTCACGATGACTATCCTTGTAATCTCTTACTTTTATATCATTTAGAACCGTTTCAAACGACTCTTTAATACCTTTTTTCTCTAATTCTTTTAATCTTCTTTTAGCCCTTTCCTCAGGAGTAGCAGTTAAAAATATTTTAACATCTGCATCAGGTAAAACTGTTGTCCCAATATCTCTTCCATCCATTAGTACATATCCATTTTTGGCACTTAAACGTTGAAAATAAACCATTTTATCTCTTACCGCCTTAAATGAAGATACTAAACTAACATTTCTTGTTACCTCAAGACTCCTAATCTCTTCCGATACATCCTCTTGATTTAAAAATGTTTTATCATTTATATATACAATCTCGATAGATTCAACGAAGGAATACTCAGCTTCATTGTTTAAATCTATTTTTCTTCTTAAAGCTTCTAATGTTACGGCTCGATACATTGCGCCTGTATCAATGTGAACGAATCCAAGCTTTGAAGCGACTAACTCGCTAATCGATGACTTACCAGAACCAGCTGGACCGTCAATTGCTACTTGAAAGTTTTTCATATTTACACCTTTTCTCACAATATTTAACAATCTAAATTTTATCATATATATACAGAAATAGCAAATATCATGACATTACAATTAATTTATTTCCTCTATCATTTTACCATTATTTTATTTTCTTTACAATTCTAAAAATAGAAAAAAGATTAGGACTTTCATCCTAACCTTTAAAAAAACTATGCACCCTGTGCTTCTCCTGTGATTGTGAAGCTAACATTCGTAAATTCAACTGTTGTACCACGGTTTGCAAACATTCCAATATACATATATTCTGAATCTTTTGCGAATAAGTCAAAATCAGGATAATTTTGTGTATAAGTTATTCCCTTATATGTAACACTGATTGTTACAACTTGACCAAGTCTTACTATCTTTAATGTGGCAGTATCATTTGCTTGATAGAATCCATCTAATACATTATTCTCCTTCTTTAATGTCGCAGATTCACGACCAAATAGTACATTCATATTCGTTTCACTTGTCACCAAACCGGCAGCCAAATAATTTGCATAATCAGGTAATGTCTTATCAGATAAATTAACATAACAATCATCTCTTATCATCAATCCAAAGCCTGCTTGCTTAACATTACCAGTAGTTAAAACCTTTGCCTCTGCAGTAATTTCAAAGTTCTTATTAGCTTCAACTTGCCTAAATAAATATGCAAAGCCATCAGATGTAGATGAGAACTTACCTAGGGTTTTTGTACCTGTTTGTCCTACTGTAAACACACCTTCAGTTGTTTCTTTGGCTACAAAGCCACTAGACGAAGATGTTGGAGAACCACTACAATCACCAAACGCTGTACCATACCAGCCTTCTGATATTGTTTTAAACTGACTTGGCGCTTTATATGTTGATAAATCAGGTGCTTTATATGCACTAACTTTATAGCTACTATTTGCAACTAAATCGTTGGCCTTAACTGGTCTTGCTATTTCTTCTTTTACATATTGTCCTAAAGATGATGTTGAATTCTTTAAAGTATATGCAACCTCATATGCTACATATTTTGCTCCATATATATTTAAATGAGTAGTATCAACTGATGAAGTTACTGGAATGATAGTTGTACCATCAGTATCATATTTACCAGAAGTCATGGCATGATAATAAATAGCTTCATCATAGCCAATCGCTGTATATTCTTCTTTCGTTATGTCTCTTAAATTTACAACTGATACGTTCTTTTCCTCTCCAAGTTCAACAATTGCTTTTGCATAATCGCCTGTTGCAGTAACGTGACCACTTGAGCCACTATAATCATTAGAACTATTTGCTCTTACGATTGGTGTACATAAAATTGGCGTTGCGCCATTTTCTTGTGCAAGTTTCAAATAATACTCGTTTAAGCTATATTTGAATGATGTAGAATCCTCAGTTGGCTTAGATGCATCCGTAAATCTTGATGCGTCATCAGACTTTTCATCATTGTGGCCAAAGCCAATCAACAGATAATCTCCCTTTTTGATATTGTTTTTTAATGTATTATAGTTTTCTTCAGCAAGATAACTCTTTGAGCTTCTTCCAGATAAGGCTAAATTATTTACTGTGATTAAATCATCAAAATAATTTGATAATTGCGTACCATATCCATAACGTGGGTAATAATAAGAATCATTAAAACTTGCTAATGTTGAGTCTCCTACCACATATAAAGTATGAGCTTCTTTAACAACTGATCCTGTATGAGTATACACAACCTCATTAGACAAGTCACTGTTTGTGAATAATTCTAAATTATTGCTGACTGCTTGAACCTGAACCTTATAATCACCTGTTTCAGAAGCTTCAATTTGATAGCTTGTTTCTGTTTGAACTGGAAGTGGTGCATTGTTAAGAGTAACAATATAACCGCTTGCGTTTTCGATTGCAGTCCATGAAACAACTGACCCCTTAATAGTAATAGTTGGTGTAGCTAACTTAACTGCAGCTACGGTTGTAGTTGGTGCTACTGTTGTTGGTGCTACTGTCGTAGTTGGTGCAACTGTCGTTGATGCTACTGTCGTTGGTGCCGCTGTCGTAGTTGGTGCCACTGTTGTGGTCGGTGCTACTGTCGTTGGCGTTGATGGCTTAATAGACGTAGTTAAAGTATTATCATCTTTACAAGCAACTACAGTTAATGCTGAGGCAACAAGTACACCTGCAGTTAAAACTTTTAACATTTTTTTCATATTATTCTCCTTTTATTCCTATTGATCAAATTATATCCATTCAAATTTAAATTGTAAAGCGTTTTCACAAAATCGATACACATCAAAGAAATTTGTAACTTTTATAAAAATATGGAAAGCAAGTATATACTTATCTTATTCTAATGATTTATAAAAAACATTACACATAATACATAATTTACGAATTCTAGACTCTAATAAATACTAATCTATTATCCTTAAAGTAATTTTTAATTATCTTACTATTCGATAAATAAGATAGATAACTTCTTACAGTTGATAATATTAGCATATATTTATTATAAGAAATTTTTAAATTATAATATCCAAATATATACTGAACGCACTCTACACAATTATGCTCCTCTTGTAAAAACTTAAGTAGTATATTGATTATTTCATTGATTTTTTTACGATTAAACTCTACAAATGGCTTTATATTAGTAGTAACTACACTATGTGATGGTACAACATACTTACCATTTAATGATTCGACAAAATCTAAAGAATCTAAATATCCCTTTACATCATATATTAGCAATATATGTTGTTTATCAACAAGTTCCTTTGATCCAAGTGTATCTGCTACAAAATACACATCATCGCTCGTTTTTATGCCTATCATTCCATAATGATGCCCTGGAAGTTTGAATGACTGTAATCCATCTGGAATTTGGTCTAATGCCATTATTTCTTTATTATCGTCAATATGCATTAATCTGTTGTCATATTCATCAAGTGGATATCCTCCATATAAAAATCCAATATCTAGCTTTGAATCCCTAAAAAAGGCTCTTTCAATTTTAGAGGCTATCATTTTACAACCAGTACGTTCAGCTAAATATAAGCAGGCTCCACTATGATCCGCATGGGAATGTGTCATAATGATATATTTTAAATTTAAATTATTATCCAATAATATTTTTTCAATAATTGGGCCAAATTCCTTTGGACCACAATCAATTAACGCAACATCTCTTTCATTTAGCTTATACAAGCCACAATTTGTAATTCCTTTAATGTAATATGTATTACCCTTTATATGATGTAGCTCATTCATTTTACCAAGCTTCCTTTTTTATCTATTATGCTTAAAATATACTACAATACCTTTATTTTTTCAAATTTTTCTTGATTTTTCCAATGTTTTATGTAAAATATACTTGTCATTAGGGGGATAAAATATGAAAATAAAAGATATATGCATGATGGGGATTATGCTAGCAATTTTAATTATTTGTTCAAAACTAAGCTTTGATATTGGACCAATTCCAATAACATTACAAACATTTGCAGTAATTATACTTTCCTTTATACTAAAGCTTAACAAAGCATTGATTGTATTTGGAGTATATATTGTAATTGGACTTATAGGTGTTCCTGTTTTCTCTGGTGGTGGTGGTTTTGAGTATGTATTGAAGCCAAGCTTTGGATTTATAATCGGCTTCCTGCTTTCTTCATTCGTGGCTGGAATAAAAATAAAAGATGACTCCTTTATTTTTTATATAATCAAAGGCCTTCTAGGCCTATTAATTATTGATGTTGTAGGAATCATCTATATGATTATAATTATGAATGGATATTATCATTATGGAAAATCGCTATTATATATTCTTCAAATAGGACTATTACCATTTCTTTTAAAGGATATACTAAGCGTTTTTATCGCAGCATTAGTATATTCAAGAATAAAGCCTGTATTAGAAAAAGATTAGCGTTTTTGAAGCACTCTCATTTTTGCACTATGCGATCGATTGTTATTTTGTAATTCTTCATCACTTGGCAAAATTGGTTTTCTTGAAATAAGTTCAAAAGGGGCTTCATCCTTTATAACAATTGGAAGGCCTGCAGGAACATCTAAGGTAGACTTTTCCTTAAATATTGATTTACAAATTCTATCTTCAAGTGATTGGAATGTTATTACCACAGCACGTCCTTTAGGATTAAGCATATCAAGTGCATCAAGTAAAGATTTTTCAAAAACAGCAAGCTCATCATTTACCGCAACTCTTAAGGCCTGGAAAACCTGTTTAGCAGGATGGCCTTTTTTCTTTAACTCATATGCGGGTAGGGCCGATTTAATAATTTCTACAAGCTCAAATGTTGTACCAATCTCTTTTTCTTTACGCTTTTTATCAATTGCAAAGGCTATCTGTTTTGCATATTTTTCTTCGCCATAGCGATAAAAAATCTCGATTATTTTTGAAACTGGCCACTCATTTACAATAGTTTTAGCAGATAATTCTTGATTTTGATTCATTCTCATATCAAGAGGGCCATCAAATCTATATGAGAATCCTCTTTCCTCCATATCAAATTGGAATGAAGAAACTCCTAAATCATATAAAACACCATCAATATGAGTAACACCTAAAGCTTCAAGCTCAGACTTAATATTAACAAAGTTACTTTTAATGATAGTATAATTTGTACCAACCTTATCTAAAACCTCTTTAGCTCTTGAAACAGCATAATCATCCTGATCAAAGGAATATAAATGGCCTTCAGTTAATTTAGATAAAATTAAAGATGAATGACCTCCACCACCAAGTGTCGCATCCACATAGATTCCGTTTGGCTTTATATTAAGCGCTTCAACCGCTTCTTCTTTAAGTACTGTTATATGTTCACCCATATTATCACCATTTCTTTCACATCAATTATAGCAAATAAATTTATGTAATAAAACCTTATAAAATAGAAAATAGATGCCTTTAGCATCTATTTCTATAAACTATTCAGATTTTTCTGACTTAATAGCTACGACTTGCTTACCTTTGTAGTAACCACAATTTGAACAAGCACGGTGAGATAATGTTAATTCACCACAATTTGGACATACGATCATGCCAGGAACTGTTAAAGCTGAATGTGAATTTCTTTGTCTCTTTTTAGTCTTTGATACACGACGGAATGGAACAATTGCCATAAGTTACACCTCCTATTTTAATAAATCCTTAAGACTTGCAAATGCAGGATTAATATATTCCTCTTCAGGCTCTTCATCCTCATCACTATCATACTCTACTCCATCTTTGACAAATTTCATAGGCTTTTCAATCAAAATCTCTGATAAAACGTCTTCTCCTGTATCAAGAGTTTGTCCATCAATGATGATGTAATCATCACTTGAAACGCTGTCTTTATCAAATGCGTAGTAGATAGATTTTGTTGTCTTAATCTGATAAGGTATTTCTTCTAACGTTACTGAGCATTGAACAACTAAAGAAATGTCAATATCCAAAACTACCTCAAATGAATCTGGCCCAATGCTACGTATTTTTTCAATAACTTTTGCATTATTTGAAGATATAATATCTTCAAAGCCATTTAGTTCTTCACTAAAATCATATTCATTTTCTTCCGTATGAGGAAACTTCATTTTTCTTAATTGTGCTAATGTATAACGCATAAAACCACCCTAGCATTATAATTATAATGACATAGAGGTATAAAGTCAATAGTTTTTTTGCACATTTTCATACGTTGTCCATTTATTTCCCAAATATTAAATTACTATTTAAAATACTAGATAAAATACTAAACTATTTTCCTTAAAAAATTATCTGACATTTTTTTAATGTCTCTTTCTTTTTTTAGAAGAATTCTTCGTTTTTATAATAGGTCTATCGTTTTATTTAAGGACCTTTCGTTTTTTGAGAAGTATTATAAAAATTAAAAATCCTGAAGGTTAATCATTAATCTTGACTAACAGCTCAAGATTTTATGTTAAAATAGTTCTTTCAACATCAAAGCTTTTGTAAACATCATTTATATATTTTTCATCTATTTCCCAACCCCCAAAATTTTCTTCTACTCTTAATCTTTTATCAAAATCTATTACATCTGGAATTATTTCTTTTGTATACTTTCTAATTTCCATAATTTTACAACATCCTTCATTATTTCAAATAATCAATCAAAAATAATGGTAAATACAAAATATCATCAACTATTTTTATATCCCCATCATATAATACAATTCCATTATTAACTGTGTTTTTAAATGTATCTTTAAACTTTTTAAGTGATTTTAATGTGATATCATCACCAGATTTAACCTCTAAAGGAGTTATTTTTCTATTTTGAATTGTTAAAAAATCAATTTCAATTATAGTTCTATGAGTGTTTTCATCTCTTTTTTCATAATAGAATAATTTCTTTCCATTATTTTTTAATGCTTGAGAAATATAGTTTTCTGCAAACATACCTTCATTTAAATGCAATTTATCTAAAATCAATGATTTATAGAAAAATTCGTCTTGATTAATATCCATAAAAGATAATGTATATAATAAACCTGTATCTATTAAGTATGCCTTAAAATCAAATCCATTCATTGTTAATGTTGGTAAGACAGATGGATCAGTTGAATTATAGCAAGGATTAACAATATATGCTTTTACTAGCCAATTAAAAGCACCGTTATATTCTCTTTCTCTAGCTTGGCTATTTATATGCGTATATTTAAATCTTTTATCATGATTTGATAATTCGCTTGGAATCATGTCAAATATTGAGGCGACATAAATTGGATTTTCATTTTTTTGTTTAGCAAAATCATCTCTATATAACTCGATTATTTCTCTTTTGATTTCTTCTGCTTCTATTAGACTCTTAGTTTTTAAATAAGTCGATAATGGTGCAGGCATTCCACCGACAAATAAGTATTCTCTAAATTTTAAATAAATTTTTCGATACGCTGCACCAAGTGGTTTTTTCTTTAAAAAACAAGTATTCATTAATTCTAAAGATAAATCATCACCACATGCTTTTAAATATTCAAAAAAAGAAATAGGATTTACATCTATTTTTGTTTCTTCACTAGGAAGTAAGTAATCTTCATCATCATTTGATTTTACGATTGAAGCAAGTGAACCAGTCTCAATTATGTCATATCTTCCATCAAGTAACAAAGTTTTTATTGCCTGTCTTGCTGGCTTAAAAAGTTGAATCTCGTCAAGAATAATCAAAGACTCACCCTCAAATAATCTTTTTGAAAAAGTTGTTTCCAGTACAGAATAAAAATAATCTAAATCATTTAATTCATTTACAAAAAGATTTTTTAAATCATCATTAGCTCTATCAAAGGATATTTTGATAAATGATTTATATTCTTTATGAGCTAATTCAAGAGCTAATACAGACTTGCCAACACGTCTAGCTCCTCTTATAAACAAAGCATTATGATTTCGTGCTTTTCTATTTTTCCAATCAAGCAACTTAGAATAGCAATCTCTTTCAATATAGCATCCTTTTTCAATAGCTAGTTCATATTCATCCTTAAAAATATTAGGCATAATAGCACCACCACATCAATATTATATTACATTTACCACGAAAATGCAATTTATATATTAAGTTTTACCACGAAAATGTAATAATTTTATTTAATATTATCACGAAAGTGCAAATACACACATTAAAATGTCCGAGTACAAAACTTAAAAATTTAAAATAGTATCAAAAAAAGCTTTTAAGGTTCTATATTGATACTATATCTCTTCTTATATTTCAAATAAGCAGCTTAGTTATGCGGTTTTCACGCTTATATAAAGAAAAAAAGGCTTGATACCTTAATTTCATTGTATCAAACCTATGCCTTCAATATGGCAAAGATGAACCATTTTAATACAAGGTTGCACACCCATGTCATAGGATGTGCACACCCCTAGAGCGATTTGCACACCCTTGGTACTTTTGCACACCCCTACAACTGCTCATTAAATTGGAATTTAGCTATTAGCAGCAATTTAATTTTTAGATAATGATATCTTCACTTTAAACTCTTCAAGAAGATTAATGATATCGTTATTATCAATGACTCTATCACTCATTTTTAAATTGTATTTATGTCTTTCTATTTTTAAAATCCTAGAACTATCATTAACTAAACTTAAAAAGATATTTACAAAAAAAGGAGTTTCTTCATCACTACCATATATACATACAAAATATAATTTATCAATGAAAGCCTTCCATTTATCTTCATTATGATTAAAATAATCCTGCATTCTTTCTATCAATACAAAATATAACGATGAAGGATTACCACAATACATCGGAACAATAAAAACCAGTTTTTTATAATTATTAGAAGATTGTAACAAATCATATATGTCATCATGTCTATATTTACAAAACGAAGTGAAACATTCATAATTACATTTTGCACAAGGATTATAAAAAATGTCCTTAAATAATACTAGTTTATCGTTTTCAGTAACCAAATATTGCGCTATATCATTACAATTACCATTTTCACGACCACTAAAAGATATAAACAATACAGAATTTTCTTCTGAGCATATAAAAGATTTTTTATTACTCCTATTGAATAATTCATCTGTTTCTAATTCATATTTTTTAATTAAAAGTATTAGTTTATCATAACTAATTTCATTAATTCCTTTTTCTATTTTGTTTATGGTTGATCTAGACTTGTAGCCTAATTTTTTTGCAAATTCTTCTTGACTTAAGCCTTCTTTAAGTCTAATTTCTTTAATTTTTTCACCTAATTTACACATAAATTGGACCTATTTATTTTTTTTAACTTTATTCTCTAATTCTATAAGATATTTATCAAAATCAGACAAAAACAATTTATCTTGAATTACCCTATACTTTTCAAATTCAGTTTCTGCATGTAATTTTGCAATTTCATTTGTGACCTTACCAGAGTCTTTAAGCAATCCATATTCAAACATTTCAATAAAAGAATTTAACCTTTTTTCCCAATCTTCCATGGTTAAAGGAATTTTTCTAATGGCCATAGTTTCTGCAAAATCTAAATATGCCGTAACCATTCTATTTAATTGTTTTAGTTCTTCTTCACTTAAATAATTCTTTGCAATAATTACATCAGATTTTTGTATTTTTCCATCAGGTGCATCTTTCCATGTCGTTAATCCCATATTAGGAATATTTGCATTTGCTCTTTTTACTATTAATTCAGCAGCAGTATTACCATGAATTGCAAAATGCATTTTATTTTGTACAGTTTCATAAAATCTTCTTGTTGATTTTGCATTCTTATCATAATCTATTGCGGTTGCGTATAAATCAGTAATTTTTTGATAGAATTTTCTTTCAGAAAGACGTATTTCACGAACTCTTTCTAATTGTTCTTCAAAATACTTATCTGTTAGATATGTTCCTTGGGCTAATCTCTCATCATCCATTACCCAACCTTTAATTGTATATTCAGTTGCAATTTCATTTACCCATTTTCTAAATTGAACAGCCCTCTCAGAATTAACTTTAAATCCTATTGCTATAATCATTTGAAGATTATAATGAATTACGTCTCTACCAATAGCTCTATCACCTTCATTTTGAACTATTCGAAATTTTCGAGTAGTTAAGCTTTCTAACAATTCATTGTCGTTAAAGATTTTTTTAATATGATAATTAATAGTATGCGTTTCAACATTAAAAAGAACTCCTAACATTTTTTGAGTTAACCATATATTTTCATCTTCATATCTAACTTCAATATTTTGAGTTTCTTCACCTACTGATGCTACATAAGTTAAATATTCAGCTGCAGAACTTCTGATTGTTACTTGATTTTTTTTCATAATCATATTATGCCTCATTCACTTGTTTTTACTATAATTTATTATATCATTTTGTAGATTTAAAATCAACTATAATGAAAAGAAAATCTTCGAAAAATCGAGAAATTATGATTATCTACTAGACAAATTGAAAGGTATTAACAGGATTTTGTGTTAATATGATTCATTTAACTATCAATTCCGGGACTTCAACCCCAATATCAATGTATAAAAAAAACTTTGAAACAGAATTTATACTGTATCAAAGCACTTTCTTCTTTAATGGTGCCCGAAGTCGGACTCGAACCGACAAGGTTTCACAACCGCATGATTTTGAGTCATGTATGTTTACCAATTTCATCATTCGGGCATATATGATGTAGCATTAAGATTATACTACATCTTATATACTTTTTCAATTACATTTTTTCAACAGGATCAATTCCTAATAGCTTTAAGCCCTCATTAATTACAGTTCTAACAGCGTATGCTAAGGCAAAGTTTGTATTTCTTACCTTTTCATCTGATGCATTAATCTTTTCAAGCGAATAAAACTTATTAAATGATTGAGCTACACTAAGCAAATATTTTGCAATAACACTTGGAGAGAATTCTTCCGATGCTTTCTCAACAATTTGCTTAAACGCTGATACTTGTCTTACAATATCAAAGTAATGAGCCTTAATGAATAATTTCGTATCCATGTTTTCAATGTCAAATGTATTACCATCAAGAATTGAATTGATTCTTACAGATGTATATTGTAAATATGGTCCTGTAAGTCCATCAAATCTAACCATTTGATTAATATCAAATTCATAATCAAATCCACGGAAATTTTTTAAATCATTAAATACAACAGCTGCAACTCCAACCTTTTTAGCAATTTCCTCTTTATTTGGTAATTGTGGATTTTTTTCTTCAATCTGCTTATAAGACGCGTCAATTGCCTGCTCAAGAATGTCATATAGTTTTACAACATTACCTTTACGAGTTGACATCTTTTTCCCATCCTTAAGGACAAGTCCAAAGTTAATATGGTAAATTGAATCTGCAAGTTCTTTATATCCCATTTTTTCAAGAACCATCTTAAGTTGAGTAAAATGAAGTTTTTGCTCTCCACCTACAACATACAATGCTTTTGAAAAATTGTATTCCTTCTTACGCCAAAAAACAGCAGCTAAATCTCTTGTAATGTATAATGTTCCACCATCACTACGTTTGATAAGGGCAGGCGCTATATCTTCACCAAGGTCAACTATTTTAGCTCCATCATCCTCAACTAAAAGATTTTTAGCCTCAAGTTCTTCAATAACAGGATCCATTTTATCGTTATAGAATGCTTCTCCATTGTAAGAGTCAAATGAAACATTTAATAGCTTATATATCTCCTCTGATTCCTTTAAAGATTCTTCTCTAATCCACTTCCATAGATTAACATATTTCTCTTCACCAAGCTCAATCTTACGGAATGCCTCCCTTGATTCTTCTGCAAGCTCAGGATGCTCTTTTTCTTCTTCGTTGATTCTTACATATAGCTTAGAAAGTTCATTAATTGGGTCCTTCTTAATTTGCTCAATATCTCCCCAGTGCTCAATTGCAGTAATCATCTTACCAAATTGAGTACCCCAGTCTCCTAAATAATTAATAGATACCGTTTTATATCCACAGCGATTTAAAATCAGCTTAAGTGAATTTCCAATCATAGTTGAGCGTAAATGCCCAACAGAAAATGATTTAGCTATATTTGGACTAGAATAGTCTAGGACAATAGTCTGTCCATTACCAATGTTTGAAGATCCAAAAGCTTCCTTCTCTTTAAAAACCGCTTTTAATATACTTGATGATAAAGATTCTTTGTTTAAAATAATATTAATAAATGGTCCAGTTGGATTAATAGCCTCAACGATATCAAATGATTTCTTTATGACTTCTGCTGCTTCACTTGTTATTTCTGGCACTGGTTTTTTCAATGTTTTAATCATTGTAAACATTGGCAGTGCAATATCTCCCATAGCTGGATTTTTAGGCTCTTCCACAATAATGTTAGCTTCAATATCATATTTTTCTTTATAGTATTTCTCTAAACATTCTTTTATTTGTTGCTTAATTGTATCTATCATATTTACCTCCGTATTAGAAAAAAGAGATAGAAACCTATCTCTAAATTAAATTCTTACTCTCCAATGCTAGTTGAGTCCTTACCCTTAGGTGAGTACTTAGAAAAGCATGTACGCATTGCCTTTGAAAAATCAGCATTAACGTTATCAGTATTATCAACAGCTTCCTTTGAGCTAAACGCAAAACTGTCTCCACCTGTATATACTAATAATTGACAATATGATTTAATATCATCTAATTTTTCATATCCTAAAGCCTCACGATATTCTTCAAGCTTAGCCTTGTCATCCTTATCTGTATCATCTGCAGTCATTACAAAATCAGACTTAAGAATATAAATTCTTTCAATATCATAATTCTGGGCTGTAGTATCAATTGTTGAGATATTTGATACTGTAGTAGAATCAGTTGAAGAACCATATAAAATAATTAATGGTTTGTCCTCAGATGCATCCTTCTTAGCATCGATAAAATCATCTAAATCAATGTACTTATAAATATGGTCTTCATTTAATGTAGCACCTGCATTTGACCACTCTGTCATAAATTTTTCCTTTGAAGTAGGAATTAAGCATATAATTGTAAGAATAATAGCTACTGCTAATACACTTAAGAATATAATTAATTCTTTAGTCCATTTGAAGCTAACATAGCTACGACTTTTTTTATTAGTTCTTGCCATACAAAATTTCACCTTTTCTTGAGATTATCTATTTTTAGCACGTTTCAATTATATCATTTGTTAGAATAATTATCAATTATTTTTTATGCAAATGTGCTTTTTTTGTCTTATATCTCCTAAAAAATTGTTTATTTACTATAATTCCTTTACTTCTTTAAACATATTTGCGGTATTTATAGCATTCTTATTACCTACTGCATATACGCTTGCTTGCTTTAATGCTTCCTCAAATACTCTAGCTAAGTCTCTAATCTTGTCAACAGTAGTCTCAAGCATTTCCTTTTTTCTTTGGATTCTTTCTTCATTTGAAATACCAAGTAGTAAATATCTATCACATGTATTAATTAAAACCGTATTCGATACAGGCTGATCAAGTCCACCAATGGCCCCAATTAAATATGATTTAAATTCGCCTGATGAAGGATTGAAGTTTTCTAAATACTTAGGTAAATCATTATAAACAGCATATGTTTCTTTGACATTTGGGTCTCTATAGCTTCCCATTGCAACATAATTCGTTCTAATTATAGGTATAAACTCACTTCCATAAGCTCCACCCATTACTCTAACCTTTGTCCACAAGTAATCGTAGTTAACAATATGAGCTACTACATTAAATGTACCATCCATCTTATATCCATAAGTGTTAAAATCCAATGCAAGTGCATCATAATTTACATCAGATGGAATGATTAAAGCACTTTGCTTAACTTCGTCTAAATTAACCACTAAAGCAGAATTAGTCTTTTCTTCTCCAAGCTTAATGCTATCTACTGCCTTAAGTAACGCTTCAATAGACTCTTTATCTCCTGATGCAGATACAATTAAATTATTTTTATTAAAGACCTTGCTATAAACTTCCTTTAATTTTTGAATAAATCCCTCTACATCCTCACAAGCACTCGTTATAAAATCATAGATATTTTTTCCTTCTGTTGATGAGTTCATCTTAAAAGATGCTGAAAATGATGCTAAAGCTTCATCAATCGCAATATTCATACCATTACGAATTGTATTATTTCTAGCATTACCCTTCATTTGGTTTATATTTGTTACAATCTTATCTTTATCAAAAAGTGTATTATTAATAATACTTGAAATCGCCAAAGGAATATATCCAATATTTTCTTTTAATGCCGATGCGTTTACAACTAGTTTAGCAACTGAATCATCACCATTTGCAGATAAATAAGCACTGAAGGATAATCCTCCTAAATATGTTTTAATATAGTTTTGAAGTTCAATTGCATTCATATCCTTTGTATCTAGTCTTTGTAATAATGCATTTAAAACCTTTACGTATTTTAGTTCATCTAGCGTTAAGCACTTTAGATCAAAATACATTGCTAAATAAGCAATACCATTTGTATTGAATTCATGCTCATATATATGATATGAATTATGTTCATACTCTTTTGTTGGGATTGTATTGATATCAAGAGAAATATCTGATAATTCAAGAGTAGGTAAGGTTTTTAATTCCTCCTCAGTATCAATTCTATTTTGATATGCCTGAAGTGTTTTAGTTTGATTAACACAGCTTGCAATTTCTTCCTTAGTCATAGATTCCTTAAGCTTTTTCATTTTTTTAAGCATAGCTTCTTCTTTTTTTGAAGCCAATGTCTTTGAAGGTAGTAAAGTTACTAATGTATAATGCTTACTATTAAGGAAGTATTCTTCAATCAAATCCTCAAAATATGATGTATTTAGACTCTCTTTATAAAAATCATAATGATTCTCCATCTTTAAAGCCTCAGCAAGTGGAAGGTCATATAAAAACGATGACATTAAAAATTCGGCAAATACAACACCCTTAGGCAATGTACCCATATCCATTTCCTTATCTTTAAATTTAGCATAGTTAATTGTTGCAAGTAAAATTTTGCGGTCTATTTTATTTTTGACAATGTCCTTACAAGCATTTATAAAAGTATTATAAAACTTTTCCTTACATTCTTTATTGGTCTTTTTAAGGATTATTTGAAAGCTAGGTAATATACAATCAGTATCACAATATGTTTCAATATCATCTCCTAGCTTAGCATCTAGCAATGCTTTTTTAAGAGGAGATTCATTTGTGGCAAATAAAGCATTATTAATTATTTCAAATGCGCGATAATCTCTAATATTAGAGCAATCTGGCAAGGCAAAAGTAAGCACCATATAGCTATTATTTTCTTCACTTTCATTTTCGCCAATTGCATAATACTCTTCATAATTTGTATCAACAACAGGTTTTGGCATTGAAATACTAGTTTTATTACCACCTTTTTTGTAAAGTGATAAATACTCTTTGTCTATAAACTCAAGTTTTTCAAGGACATTCATTTTACCATATAATACTAAAATTGCATTTTCAGGATGATAATGACTATGATAATACTTCTTATAATTTTCGTATGTAAGGTTTGGAATAACATCAGGGTCTCCACCAGAATTATAGCTATAGCCTGTTCCTTGATACATAACCTTACGCATTGCACTATCAATCATTGAATTAACATCTGACATAGCACCCTTCATTTCGTTATATACTACGCCTTTAATTGTTGGAATATCGTTCTCATTATTCATTTCATAATGCCATCCCTCTTGTAAAAAAGGCTTGTTATCTGTAACTGAAAGTGGTGCAAACACCGCGTCTAAATATAGAATCATAAGGTTATTAAAATCCTTATCATTTTTACTAGCAACAGGATAACATGTATAATCAGACGCAGTCATTGCATTTAAAAATGATGCCATTGACCCTTTAATTAAATTTACAAATGGTTCCTTAAGGGGATACTTTTTAGACCCACATAGTACTGAATGCTCAATTATATGGCATACTCCTGTTGAATCTTCAGGTAGTGTTCTAAAAGCAGCCATAAATGTTTTATTAGTATCTTCACATTCTAAATATGCTAATGTAGCTCCACTTTGAACATGATCAAACTCATATAATGTAGCATCAATTTCTTTTATATACTCTTTTTTATTTAATTTAAATCCATAATAAATTCCATTCAATTCCATACCGTTCACTCCTTTTGACTTAAATTATATCTCTTTTATTTATTATTTTAAACAAAATGTTTTAAAATATTTAAAATATCTCATTATTTTAGAGCAGATATAATAAAAGGGATTTTAACGGTAGGAAATGTGCCCACTTCTTCCTTATTCAGTGGCTTCTTTTATTTTTCTGATAAATACTTCATAAGTATCGGAAAACAAACATGAAACACCTATTCTGTTAAGCAGATTCATTAATAATAAGTCCATTTCACGCCCAAATACAATTATTAATTTCTTTTTGCTTAATTTTTACAGATTACTCAAAAGAACCATTTTTCTAATTTTCTTGAAGGAATAGAAAAATCATTTTCCACAAAGTAAAAATAAAATTTTTCTACATTTAAATCAACCAGTTCAACTAATCTATTTCTATTCTTTTTATATATTTTTAAATGAATCTTATTTAAACCTAAATCTATTATTCCATACATCATAATCGCCTCGTTAAGAATTATATATTTTTTTTAAATAAATCTTGTGGATAAGCGTAAAAAATCTAAAAAGGTAAGGATACACCCTTTTAGATTCATTATTAAATATTTACTTATTAATTCATTGTTTTATAACAAATTTATTTAATTTCTCGTTATATTCATATCCATTTTCTTCCAGCTGCGCTACCATCTCATATGCATTATCCATATCTTCCAATAATTCATCTCTCGATGAATAGAAATCTCGAAGCTTTGTGTTAATTAAACTTAAAATAACATTTATATCCATTATTCTTTCTTCCTATATACTATACCAATTGCATCTGATCCTAAAACTGATAATAGTGTTAGACTAATTGGCTCTATTTTAACAGTAATATTCAAATGCTTTTTTAGATATTTTTTTATAATATTTAGATATTTTTCCTTACAATCGGCAGTATATACTAACACATCTTCTTCCATACATTGATTCTTTACTACCTCTTTTAAAATCTTTTTTAATGGTGCTAAAGGATTAAAGAAGCTATATTGATATTCAAGATATCCATTATTTCCACTAAAAATATAGTTATGCCTATGATGATGTTTTTTAAGAATACTCAAATCACTAATTTGAATATTTTTCTTACCAAGTAATAAAACATATTGATTCATAGCGTTTACTAATTCTAATATTTTTGAAAAAGCTTCGTCAACATTTAAATCTAAATTAATAGATTCTAAGGCATTATCAAGTATAAAGCTAAGACCTAATGAAAAGCACAAGGAATCAACATAGATAATCTTTCTGTCAGGATATAACCTCAATAGTTCGTTTTTTATCAAGTTTGAACTATCGTTTGATAAATAGGTTGAATTTGAAGATTTAATCGCTAATATATCAAGACCATTCCTAAGATACCTTTCATATACATTTTTGATATCTAAATATAATGGATTTTGATAACAAAAGTCCTTCTTTTCCTTGATAATATCATATTGTTTATTCTTTGGAAATTCTGAATGATTACCATCTAATATATATCTTTTGGAGTCTGCAATTAAATATACTCCGATAATATCAATATGATTATTATCTAGATATTTTTTATCAATTGATGCACCTGCATCACATATAATTTGAAACTTAGCCATTTTTACGATTATAGAACTTCTTTCTTGCTTCTTCTTGATATATTTTTTTAGTTATTTTCTTTATCTTCTCTTGACGTTTTTTCTTATATCCAGGCTTAACCTTATCAGATTTTGGAACATACTTGATTGCTTGTCTTATCTTTTCATTGATCGGTCTTTCACGATTTTTTCTAGATTCTCTTTCCTTAGTGTCAACTATTTCACCATTTTTAATATCTTTATATTCTGGTTTAATTCCTTTTGAGGCAAGATTATTTAAATATTCATTATCTAGTTCATCATAGAACGAATATACAACTCCTGTATAATTCATTCTACCTGTTCTTCCTGAGCGATGTAAATAGAATTCAAAATCGCGAGGAATATCATAATTAATGATATGAGATACTCCATCAATATCGATACCACGTGATGCTAAATCGGAAGCTACAATATACTGATATTTAAGAGATTCAACCTCTTTTAAAACTCTCGCTCTAACTCTTTTTTCTAAATTCCCATGAATTGCTGTACAGGGAATCTTATGTTGTTGTAGCATTGTAGCTACCTCTAATACCGTTTCCTTTTTGTTACAAAAAATAATACATAAATATGGAT
>CAMEKY010000023.1 GCA_945921565.1 uncultured Clostridium sp.
TACCTATAAAGTCATCCTTTATTTCATTAACAAGTATTTTATGTCTATATTTAACACACCAAACGATATGATAATATAAGTCATAAACATAACCTCTGCAATGTTTTAAAGTATCACATCTTTCAATAATATTTTACCATATTTTATGACATTTACATAGAAAAAAATGGAATTTATATACAAAGTATATAATTTGATAAAAAATGATTGACATATGCATATTATAAATATAATTTTAGAATTTTTGATAAAAATAAACCGAGCCTTACTCGTGAATAAACGAGTGTACGGCTCAGATTCATCAATTTAAAATTGAAAAAATCAAAACTTATTCATTCTTATCTTCATCTTTGTTTTTATCAATATTTTTATCTTTTTTAATATTGACAAGATAATTAACCAATATGCCTAAAAATAATGCACAAGCAATAGGAGAAAACTCAACTTTACGGAAATTAATTGCAAGTCCTCCTACACCAATAACTAATATAACTGCAACAACAAAGATATTTTTATGTTCTGAAAAATCAACATCATGAAGCATATGAAATCCACTAGTCGCAATAAATCCATACAATACAACACATAATCCACCAATAACGCAACTTGGAATAGATTCAAAAAACGCCATTAAGGGACCAATAAATGACATAACAATACACATTACTGCAGCAGATATAATACTATAAATTGATGCATTTTTAGATATAGCTGTACAAGAAATAGATTCTCCATAAGTTGTATTCGGACATCCACCAAAAAATGCTCCAACCATTGAGCCTAATCCATCACCAAATAATGTTCGTTTTAGTCCAGGTTCATCTAATAGGTTTCTATCAATTACAAAAGACAAATGCTTGTGATCTGCAATATGCTCTGTGAAACACACAAAGCTTACTGGGACAAATGAAAAGAATATAAATAATGCATATGACCAAAATTCCTTTGATGAAGAAAACTCTTTTATACCATCAATAGCCTTGATAAATGCAAAATCAGGTACCCATGATATTTTTAGCCAACTAACATCAAATGCATTGCCAAATATTGTAAAAATCAAAGCTAATACATACCCAGAAATAATTCCTAAGATAAATGGAATAAGCTTAAATGTTCTCCTCGAATATCTTGATATTATAATAGTCATAATAAGAGTCACTAGCCCACATAATAGTGTCAAATATGTGCTAGCTATTGATTTTCCTGATGCATCAAAAACATTTCCAGTCATCATGTTATTAATTGCATTTGGTGCTAGCGTTAATCCAATAACTGCAACTGTGGGACCAATAATAATTGGTGGCATCAGCTTATTAATCCAGTTTGTACCTACAAATTTTACTATTATAGATAAAATCAAATAGACTAATCCAGAAAAAATAGCACCTAATACTAATCCAAAATAACCAATAGACATACTTAGAGCACCAGAAAATGCCGCAAGCATTGGTCCAGCAAATGAGAATGACGACCCTAAGAAAACTGGACTTTTAAACTTCGTAATTAAAAGATAAACGAGTGTCCCTATTCCAGCACCAAATAAAGCAGCAGATTGACTCATTCCATTACCTACAATCATTGGTACGGCAATAGTACCAGCCAAAATAGCCATAACTTGCTGAAGTGCAGCTAGTAACATTTTTTTAATTGGTGGTTTATCCTCAACATTGTAATATAATTGCATATCCAAATTCCTCCAAGCTTATACTAGTTTTCTTCCACAAATAGAGGTACTATTTCTTGCTTATCAACGTCAACCAAACCTAATGTTGTAATTTTAAGATGAGGTATAACTGCTAGTCCCATAAATGCAGTAACCATAAATGGTTCAATATCATTATTTGAGCCTAGCTTTCTTGCAGCATTTCTTACTTCTTCATTAGCTTTTGCTATCTCCGGTGCAGTATTTGTGGTCATTAATCCTGCCAAAGGTAGAGCCATTTTAGCTAAAATCTTTCCGTTTTCAACAACGCAAAGACCTCCACCCATTTTCTTAATAGTATTTCCAGCCATAGCCATATCTTCATTATTAGTACCTATTATTACTAAATTATGAGAGTTATGCCTTTCACAAACAGCTATTTTTAAGATATCATTGTCAATATCTATTCCATTGTTATTATTAAAGTTTAATTTGCAAATTAATTCATTAGATAGTAATTGATCTTTGACAATTTCAATTACTCGGCATTTTGTTTTCCTATCCTCTATATAAAAGTCATTTGCAGATAAATCCTTCATCACAAAAGAACGATATACATTTTTTAAAATCTCAGGACGAACCTTAGGTGTCTCAAAAGATAAGGTTTCCTTGTCTTTTACAACTAACTTACCTTCAATATATACATCATTGACATCAACACTATTAAGATCATTAAGTACTAAAATATTGGCTTTATAACCAGGTGCTATTGCTCCTACATTTTTTAAATTAAAGCATTGTGCGGCTTGAAATGATGCCATTTTGATACCAGTAATCGCACTTTTACCTAATGAAACTGCTTTTCTTATAATATTATCTATATGACCGTTTTCAAGTAAATCCTTTGGATGCTTGTCATCAGTTACAAGTAAACATCTTTGACAATATGGCTCATCAAATAAAGAAATAAGTCCTTCAAGGTTTCTAGCGCTCGTTCCTTCTCGAATCATTACCCATTGTCCTTTTTGAATTCTTTCTTTAGCTTCTTCCTCGTTTGAGCATTCATGATCATCTTGAACACCAGCTGCAATATATTTATCTAAATCCTTTCCACTTAGTAATGGAGCATGACCATTAATAATTTTATTAGCTTTTTTTGCATCTTCTATTTTCTCTAATACTTCTTTATCATCATTAATAACGCCAGGATAGTTCATCATCTCAGCTAATCCTAAAACGCGTGGATGAGAATAGAAATATTTTAAATCATTTGCAGTTAATACTGCTCCTGATTCATCAAACTTTGTGGCAGGAACACATGATGGAAGCATTATATATGTCATCATAGGAAGGCCTTCACTTGCTGATAATATAAACGCTAGTCCATCAAGCCCGCAAACATTGCATATTTCATGGGGATCAGCTACAATTGCGGTTGTACCATGGACTAAACAAACACGAGCAAGCTCTGATGGCATCAATGTTGTACTTTCAATATGGATATGTCCATCAATAAATCCTGGACATAGAACTTTATTTGAAACATCAACAATTTCATCTGCTGTATCATAGTCTCCCACTCCTAAAATGATTCCCTCATTACCAATCAATATATTCTTTTTTTCAAGACTATTAGTAAATACATTAACTATTACTCCATTTTTTAATAATTTTGTCATTTTAGCACCTCTCGTATAATAGTAAAAACCATATGCATTGACATCTTCATTTTAAAGATGAAAATATCAGTCGATAATCCAATTTAAATATTACTTTAACATTATAATAAAATAAGTTATTCTTGCTTATTCTCTACAACATAAACAACAAAAGACTTCGTAGTACTTAGGAATTCTTTTATATCCTTAATTTCCATTGTACATTCTTCATCAGAATACAAAGTAATTATGCTTGATAAATCATTTAATGCTAAAATATTTGATGATAAAGATACATTATGTGAAGTTCTAATCATATTTCCATTTTCATTATATACTACTTCTAAACTAATTTTATCTGTAGCATTTTGATGATAATTATAGCCTATTCTTTCTGGCGTATAATCTACACCATATGTAAATGAAAACTCCATTTTAACAAACAAACCATCATTGTATGTATAGCAAGTTACATATTTTTCTAAAAGAAGAGTTTCAGAATCAAATACATATTCACTACTACCATATTCATCACTAACATTTAAAACTATTTTTCCATTAACTATGACAAATGGTCCGTTAAAATTCTCATCAAATAAACTATTTAATCCATAATTTTGGAAATAGTCGTTATAACATTCCTTACCCATAATATGAAATTCATATGATTCATTTACTTTCTCTTCTTCATTTGGGCTTACATAAAGATACTTCGCACCATTTAAATATGTCACAGATTTATCAAGCGATTTATCAGGTCTATAATAATCAAAATCACAAACCAAGCCAAATTCATTTGAAGTCAAAAATACATGGGAAGTATAAACTTCTTCATCAGTTTCATCATATTTAAACGTAGTTTTTGTAATCATTTGAACGTTATTATATTTATTTACATTAGTATACGTATCATTTGCATCAATTAATTGTTTAGCTGTAACATCACTTGTCTTTGCAAGGTAAAACATAGGTACATAACCGTCTTTAGTATAAGAATTTACATCCAAAACCTCATTTGAATATGTTTTATCGTCAAACAAAGCATAATTACCAGAAACTAGAACCTTTGCGGATGATTTAACTGTATATAAATTTCTAGTTTCATTTAAAAAGTCTGCGTTGTTAACTACAACAAAAGAGATTTTATCACTTGCATTTTGTTGTCTCTTATACTCTTTCATAGGTGCAACGTAGTCAGATGAATAAACATAAGTTGTAACTAGTTCTTCAACTACGCCAGTATCTAGTGTATATTTTGATTTTAGTCTTTCAATTAGTAATGTTTCTGAATTACAATAATAAGTTTCTTCAAGCACACAAGTTTGCATATAATATGCTATTTTTAAAGCTATCATTCCATCCTCAACATAAGGATTTCCTTTTTCTACCTTTTTTGAAATCATAGGAAGAGAATTTTCAATATTATTCCTTTTTCCAATGTTTTGATTGTAATCCTCAGCTATAATAAATGCATATTCATCAACTTTACCAGTATTAATTTCTCTGGCTGAATAATAGTTTACACCATTAATTATAGTTCTAGTATCATTATACTCATCACTATTAAATTCTGAATCCATTACTAATCCATATTGATTTGAAAAGAACAACGTTTTACAAATAGAATTCTTATTAGTTTCGCTAATACCTATTTCTTCTACATATAAGTTCCCATATTTTTTTATTACTTCTTCCCTGTTATTTGCAGCTACAAGCTTATCGTAAGTGATATTTGTTAAATCAATTTCTTTATTTGAACAAGAAACGACCAAAATAGCACCTAAAAATGCAATAACCACAAAAAATATTTTTCTAAATCTTATCATAAATTCTTTCTCCTTATGTTTATAATTAAATTTTAGTTACCGAGACTTATTAAGCATAATTTTCATTTACTTGATCTATAAGCCAACCATAAAAATCATAAATGTCCATTGTAAATTTAACTTCAATCGTTGAATTTTTAAGTACAAGAAATTCAGTAAGTCCATACTCATCATCAGAACCCCAGTTATAAGTATACCCTAATCTTGTCCAAGGATATTGTCCCCAAGGAGAAAAATAAGAACTAATTATATTTGAATTAAACCATTCCTCATATTCTCCTAAAGAATTTCCAGTTAAATCATCTGCAGTAAGTTGTTTTGTAGGGTCTGTTTGATATGCAGGACGAATAATGTCATCTACATTAACCCAAACAGCAGAAACGTAGCCGTTACTAGAACTTAATGGCATACCTAAAAGCTGTTTAAATGCTACAGAGATATCCATAATTTGCTCTTCATTTTCTATAAACCACTCAATCATTTCTCCATCTGTAACAGTCCACATATACCAATCACCAGTTGTTATTATTTCACTTTCTGGATAGCTTGAAGGATAATTATGGAATGTAATAAGTAATACCTTATCATCCTTCCAGCTTACACGTTCATCATCCTTTGTAAGAGTTACTAAATCCCTAATCTCATTTTCTTCTGCAAGGATTGAATCTATAACTGCATTATTGTAATTCAAAGTATCAAAATCAAAAGCCTCATATATTTTTTTAAATGTGCTCTCGTTAAATGGGCTACCTATACCAGCAAAAGCTAAGGCTTCTTTAAAGCCATTTACCTTGGCCGCATCTTCTTGTAAAATACGGTAACATTCTTGAGCAGCTTTGTAATCAGTCGTTGCCTTAATGTATAAATCTATTGATGCTATATATGCCAAAGAATAGCTTACATAGTATACAGGAGATTGTATCGCTACATAAAGAACATATTTTATTACCGCATCAATAACCATTTCCTTAACATTATACTCAGCACACAAATCAAGCACTATTTTGGTGTAGTCCTCTTTAGTATATGTTGAAGATGAATCGTAAACTTTCATCTCAAATTCGTTTACAATTGAAAATTGAATAATACTCCATAAAACCTCATGCATACTTGCTAAAACATAATACTCATATATATCTTTTTCAAGATAATTTTTTAGGAATATCATAAACAATAATTCATTAGCCTGAGAATGGGTTTCCGCTAAATCAAGACATATTGAATCCATGGAGTAATTATAGAAACTAGCATAGTGTCCCGCCTCATGAACAATTGTATTTAAGCATTGATAATAATTATTCCCTGAACCAAACACGCAATAAGGCTCACCGTAATAAGTAAGATAATTAGTATATGCTATAGGCTTACCGTTTTCTTCATTTATAAAAATAGAGGTGTTTTTGTCAAACATAGCATTAAAGTGATTTCTAAGTGTTCCTTCAAATGTATCAAAATATAATGATACATAATCCATTTCAAAATCACTATATTTTGCTGACGATATATATTCCCAAGCTTTGTTTCTTTCCTCAAAATCTAATTTATTAAATAAGCTATAAATTTTACTTTCTATTTGATCATATAGTGGAACAATATATTTTTTGACATAAGAACAATAATTACTAATTTCTTCTTTGTTCCAATCTCTTTTGTATTCATTAGAGCAGGAATAATCATAATAATTATCATATCCATTCAATTTAGCAATCTCTATGTTAATTAAAACGAAGCGTTCATAAAGTTTACTTGCTTCAGAAACAAATGTGTCATCGTTATTTGTTTCATCTATTTGATTTACAATCTCATTACGTTTAAGATATAGTTCAGTAAGTCTATCATCCTTTTCCTTGTCAGCACCAATTAAAGAATCAATGCTTTCTTGTGACCAATTTTTAAACAAAACATTGTTAAATTCAACTTCGGCTAGATATAGGCGCTTAAACACTGTCCTGATTGCACTTTTTGAATCTAAGCTAATTTTATCAACAGTAGAATAATTATCCCAAGCTACATTTGATGTTGTATCCTTGCAATATTCAATATACGCAATATTTGCTTGTGCGCAAATATATTCATATTTATCCCACATATAATCATAAGCAATTTGAATAGATGAAAGAGATGCCTTATTATCTAGTGCAATCGTCTCAAATTCATTTAAAAGACTATTGAATTCTTCCGCATCTGCTTGAGTATAAGTATATGTAAAGTTTATAGCCTCTTTTTTCGTCTCACCTAAGTAAATAATAGGATAATCAAACGTTACTAAATATTCGCTTACATTTTCTAGTTCACTTGTGCAAGAAACATTTTCAAATAAGGAATATTTATTGTTATCATTATTATAAATATTTATTTCTGAAGAAAGAGAAATAGTGCACTCAGTTCTCGTTTCATTATCTGTTTTACCATTACGAATAATTGTAAAATCAACCTTATCTTCTGCATTTTTTTGCATATCATATGCAGTATTTGATAACACATGTTTTGAATTGTATGTATAATCTACATCACTAGTAGCCATACCACTTGACTCAAAATCATAATTAGTGTGAATACTTTCTAATAGTAAAGTTTCTGAATTAAAATAATAAGTTTTTTCGCTTGAATACGAATAGCTATTGTTATTATTATATGAATAATTCACAGAAAAGGAAATAGTTCCATCATTTACTTCTATGGCTTTGGTTATTTCATCATATGAAAAATCATAATAATAGTTTGCAAAGCAATCAAAATCATCAGGTAAAATTGAAATACTATAATACATACCATCATCAGTTTCATAGCATAAATATTCTACGCCATTAACTGCAGAAACAAAATAAGACTTAGTTTCATCTGATTTAATGATGGTGTTACAAGCTAACCCATTCTCGTCAGAAGTTATCAATGTATCCGTAGTATAAGTCGCACCTGACTCATAGTCAATATTTTCTTTAACATAAATATTGCCATACTCTTTAACGATTTTTTTTATGTCATTTGCTTCTACTAGCTTTTCAACAGTAATTTCATCCTCTGGTTGTGAATCCTTTTTACAAGAAGTAAAGTTTAAAACAGATAATGCTACAACAAAACATAGCATAAATAATCTTATTGTTTTTTTCATACAAAACCACCTCACATAATATGTAATACATAAAATAAACTTAGTTTATTTTTTACTTTATTTTAACCCCAAATGGACATCAAAAGGACACATTTTTTAATCTTTTCGACATAATTTTACAATAATTTTAGTCTACACTTTCGATTACATAATTAAGAATTTTTATCATTTAAAGTCCCACCATAAAAAAAGACTATAAAGGTCAAAATTTTAATTTTCAAAAATTTATCTCTTTTACAGTCTGTTTTTCTAATATTATCTAAAATTGGCATCTCTATTATTTTATTACTCCAACATATATATTAATTCATTCTTTATCTATATACTTTAAAAATTATGTAGCACCTTCAAGAAATCCAATAAGTTAACAACATAAAATATTTACCTATTATATTTTATTGATTTATTTTACAATCACTTTATTATGTTCTTCTTTAATTGAATCATATCTTCCAGATGTAAACTCGGCCCAAGAATATGCATACATATATTCTCCTCTAAATGAATTAATCGCAACCGCATCCATTTTCTCATAATCATAGGCATCACATTTAAATTTAGATGTATCAACTGCTAAATGGTTCCATGATTTAACCAATATATCTTCAATTCCTTCTTTTTTTAAAGAACTCTTTAAAGATGAAATTGTAGCTGTTGTCCTGTTTTTTAGTTTTCGGTCATAATTTTCGTTTTCCCACAATATTGCTGCAATTCTTTCTGTAGTCACACTTGCACCATGTCGATCCACTAAATAAGCAAGTAATTCCTTTGCTTTCTCCCTTTCAAACTTCAAATTTTTACCATCCACAAAAACTTCAAAATCTCCAAACGTTTGAACTCGAATATCTCTTGGCAGGTTTGCTGAAGTGTCCTTCCAATCCTCCACCATCTCATCAAGCACTCGTTTTATTTGCTTAGCAGTGACAGGTTTTAATAAATATCCTTTTGCACATAGTCCAAATGCGTCAATAGCATATTCACTATAAGCTGTACAAAAGAACAATTTGATTTTTGGGTATGTCTTTTTTAGCACCCCTGCAAGACTTAATCCATTCATTTTTCCTAATTGAATATCTAAAAAAGCATAATCTAATATTTCATTTTTACCCTTAAGTTCTAAAACATCATCAATTGCCCTTTCAGCACTGCGCTTTTCATAAATATTTGCGTTTGGGAAAACTAATTTGACTTCTTCAACCATCGAATTTAGTACCATTTGTTTATCATCAACAACTAAAATATTCATGCCTCATCACCTACCTTGCTTGAATCTATCCAAATTGTAACCCTGGTTCCTTTTCCAATTTCACTTTCAATTGATAACGTACCACATTTCATTGATTCTAATCTCTTTTTGACATTTTTAATACCGATATGGTTTTCTTTAGAAGAATTATAGTCAACCAAGTTAAAACCAACTCCATCATCTATTATTTCAATCTTTATCATTTGTCCTTCTCTTTTAGTGGAAATAATAATTGTTCCACCATTTTCTCTTGAGCATACTCCATGTTTAACTGCATTCTCAACAAATGGTTGAACTGTAAGACATGGCAATAAGAAATTATTCTCTTCAATCTGATATTCAATTTTTAATTTATCTCCAAAGCTCATTTTTTCCAAATTTAAATAAGTTTCAATATGAGATAATTCTCTTGAAAAAGGAATAACATTTTGTTCTTGTAATGAATCCATATTCCCTCTTAAATACATTGAAAAATCATCTAATGCCTCTTGAGCTTTGATTGGATTATCTTTACATAAATATCTTATAGCTGCAAGAGTATTATATAAGAAATGAGGTTGAATTTGAGAAAGCATAATTGCGGTCTTATTCTTTTCTAACTCGATTTTTAATTTCTTTTCTCTTTCACTGGCTAATAAATTGCTAGGAATAATCTTAAAAATTAAAATAATCGCTGTTAATGAAATAACCAAGAAGATAATTTTTGATACTTCTCCTCCTTGCCACCAACCAAATGCAGTTGCAATAAAGTCAAAATCAAAAATGAATAATGCTATAATTGCTAAGGCAAGTACAATAAAGTTTCCTCTTTTAGCTTTCCTTAAACAAAAGCCACATAGTCCTATGAAAAGCAAAGAGAAAATTGAAGTAATTATTCCAAAAAACAAAATCGTATCATATACATATATTTTTCCAATAAGTGTTGTTAATACCAAACATATTAAAATAACTAAATCTGCATAAACAAAATATTTACCAATTCTCTTTTCTTTTTTGGGAATGAAATATAAAATCAAACAGAATATAAAAAATGAATATAAAATCATACAAAAATATTGTCCCATTGTGTTAAAAATTACATTTCTACTCCAAAAATAAATATTTGGTGAGTCTAATATAAAATATCCGCTTCCGAAAAATAGCAACAGTCCCATCGCTAAAATCAAACTGCTTTGAGAAAAACGAAGCATAAATGAAAATATGGCAACACCTATAAATACAAGTGCAACAACTAATATAATCATTCCAACTGTTCTACTTACGCTGCCTTCGTCTAAAAGCATATTTTCAACTGTCGCACCTGAGTATGAATACATAGAATCTAAAAAATCACGTACTGCTAAAGAATTTCCGAAAGAATGAGGATTCTTAAGTTCAATTATGACTTTATCATCTGCTTCTCCCTCATAAGTATACACAATCCACGTTTCTCCACAGGAATCCTCACCAAAAACTTTGTTTTCAGAATCAAATACATGAGGATTTTGTCCATTAATATACAGTTCTGCGCCAATATGATTGAAATATAGTAAAATTACTTGGCCTTTTTCTATGCAAGTTTTTGGAAGAATATCGTCTGGAAAAACAATATAAAAGTTTCCTATTAATGTAACATCCTTGTTTGTTACTGGTAGATTATTATAATCAATAGGTTTACTTTCTTCCCCTTCTATTATATATTCTCCTTCAAAAACAATGCGCAAGCAAAGTGAATTACTTGCTTGATTTGTTCTACTACATCCAAGCCATAAAGCTATAGCACATAAAACTACAAAAATAAAAATTCCGATTGAAAGCCCATACTTCTTAATTTTCTTCATGAGGAAAAAACTCCTTTTCAACACATTTAAACACATATATAATAACAAAATTAATTTTTTTGTGCAATTTATATTTAACCAACGGTCGTGTAAATTTATAATTAAATTCTTTATAATTTAAAATAAATAATCCAATCCGAATTATTCTCCTCTATATGATTTCTAATCATTTATGATTAAACTATAATAGTAAGCATCATATATATAGATAAATCGACAAAATACAAAAAAACTAACAGTAAATTCTTGAATAGAGATAATTTTCGTACTACAATAAAACTATAGGAAGGAGAAAAAGAAAAATGAATAAAAAGACTTTAAAATTAATAACAACCATTACTGCATTTGTTATGGGAATTGCAGTTTTAGTAATGTTTTTTGTAAATTGTGCCAAACTACAAGGAGAGGCTAAAGAAATTGCCACATTAAATACTGTTGTCACTTATGAAGAATACAAAGGTTATAATATTTTATTTGGAGCTAGTTTGGAAGGTAGGGAAATTTTAGTATTTAGTTGGGGATACTTATTTGCTTTCTTACTACCATTAATTGCAATTATTCTTATTGCTGTTAAATTTTTCATAAAAAAGCATGAAATTTGTTTTAATGGTACTGCCATAATTTTATTTATAGTATCTGCTATTTTATTCTTTATTACCACACGTCTTGTAAATATTTCAGAAGGTACTCAAACAGCAATGGATATTTATGTTAATGTATCAAAGGTCATGGGCATTGATTTAGTTTATTCCACAAAGATTTCTATTGGTGCAATTCTTGGTGGTATATTTTCTATCATTGGAGCTATTGCAGTTAGTTTGGAAATTGCAATTGACAAATTAGTTAAAGAATAATTTGTTTAACTATTAGTTTTTAAATGTACAATTCAGTTAATTAACTTAAAAATATCTTAAATGTAAATAAGAATTATTAAATAAAAATCGAGATAATCTTAAATGCTATATTGGCAAATTAGAAAATCTCGATTTTTTTATTTAATTATATAATTATGATTTTGTCCAAACAACAATTTTTCCATCAACATAATGCCAATAATTATCATCATATGCTGTACCTTCTTCATTTAAGCTAGGTTCAGTTTCAGAATAATAATATTTTGTTGCGTTGTTTAAATTGGTGTTGACACCTTCAATCATAAGGTTATTCCAATTATCTTTTGTACCCTTATAATAAACGTTAGTCAAGCTAGCACATTTAGTAAAAGCATAATTTCCAATTTTTGTTACACAGTTAGGTATTACTATACTTGTTATATTCGTATCTCTAAATGCATATTCTTTAATTACATACGTTTTGCCATCTTCAAGAGTTGGTAAAGTAAGATTTGCTGCGTCTCCATTATATCCTACAAGATATGTCGTATCATTTTCAATATCGAAAATATATCCATTTTCATCTTTGTAAAGTTTTGATGTTTGGCTTAAAGAATTATAGACATTTACCGCATAATACCCCACATATCCAAAAGCAGTATACTTTTTTCGTATATTTAATGTGGAAAGATTATATACTTCAGCTAAATGATAACATTCATTAAAAGCATAGTCAGAAATAGTATTAATACCTGTACCAATTATAACACTAATTAAGGATTTACAGTGTTTGAAAGCATAACGATCTAATTGATATACACTATTTGGAATAACTAATTTTGATAGTAAAATACAGTTTTCAAATGCAGACTCTCCTATTGTTTCTACACTTTCTCCAATCGAAACATTTTTTAATGATACACAGTTATAGAATGCTTTACTAGTAATATTTTTTATATTATCTCCAATAGAGATATTCTCAATAGATGTACAATCAGAGAATGCCTGCATACCAATTGTTGTTACACTATTTGGTAATATTATTTCTTTTATTGATGTACAATTAGAGAATGCTTGCATACCAATTGTCGTTACACTATTTGGTAATATTATTTCTTTTATTGATGTACAATTAGAGAATGCCTGTTTACCAATTGTTGTTACACTATTTGGTAATATTACTTCTTTTATTGATGTACAATTAGAGAATGCTTGCATACCAATTGATGTTACACTATTTGGTATTGATATGCTTTCAAGTGCTATACAATCTGAGAAAGAATTACTGTTAATACTTGTAGCATTACTAGGTATATTAATACTTGTAAGTGACGTACAATTATTAAATGCGAATTCATTAATCGAACCAGAACTATCTGGAAGAATTAATTCTTTAATCGAACTACAATTATTAAAAGCATATTTACCAATCGAAGTAACTCCAGTTCCAATAGATACATTTAATAGTGACGTACAATTTTGGAATGCATATTCTCCTATCTCAGTGATTCTACTGTGTATTGTCATACTTTTTAGAGAAGTACAGTCTTTAAATGTTTTATTTGATATTACTGTTAAACTGTCAGGTAAAGTAAAGCTTTCAAGTGCTTGACAGCCTTCAAATGCACTAGCTCCAATGACTGAAACCTTATCTCCGATAGTAACATTCTTAAGATTAATACATTTATTGAATAATCCCTCTCCTATAATTGTTACATTATTTGGAATTGTAATGCTTTCAAATGTACAATTTGCAAATGCATAATCGCCAATTGAAGTTACTCCGTTACCTATTGTTATTTGTGTAAGAGAAGAACACTCTGAGAATGTGTATTTACCAATTGAAGTAACATTATCAGGTATTGTAATACTTGTTAGATTGCTACATTTTGCAAATGCATAATCAGATACGATTTTTGTTAATTCATTAATTTCAAAAGCTGTGATACTTGAGTCCAATACTTTTACTAGTACAGCAAGAGTGTTAGTACCCATTGTTAAATATCTAGCATTATTATATTCTGAATATTGAATAGCTGAACAGCCTTCAAATGCATTATTTCCTATTGAAAGAATACTTTCAGGAAGTATAATAGTTTCAATAGATGAACAATTCTTAAATGCATAATCACCTATTGTAGTCAATCCCTCTGATAAAACAACTTTATTAAGTTTTGTGCATTCAGCAAATGCATAATTTCCAATCAAATCACCATTTGCGAATACTTCTTCTAATTCAGTACAATTAGAGAATACATTATCACCCATTTTCTTTAGGTTCTTATTAATGGATACGCTCTTAAGCTTATAACATTTTTTAAATGCATCACTTTCTATTTCGACCAAAGATTCTGGTAAAGTTATACTAACTAAAGATTCACAACCTAAGAAGCCTTGGCCCTCTATTAATGTAAGACTTTGTGGCAATGATATCGTTTCAATTGCTTTGCAATATGCAAATGAAGAAAAACCTATCGACTTAACATTATCATGCATTTTTATTTCTTTTAGTTTAGAACAGTAAGCAAACATTGTAGTTGGAACAACACTAATTTTTTCAGGAATATTAGCACTAATAAGTTCACCACAACCATAGAACATTGCTTCTCCAATTTCGGTTACACTATTTGGAAATTCGATTTCAGTAAGAGCAAAGCATTGATAAAAAGCATACCTACCAACTGATTCTAGACCCTGAGGTAAATTTATACTAACTAATTGTTGCATGTTTCTAAAAGCAGAGTCTCCAATCTTATTTAAACCTTTTGGTAGTTTTATACTTGTAATAGATGAACAATTTTCAAATGCTGATGAACCAATTGAAGTGACACCTTCTGGAATGACAATGTCAGTAAGCATTGAGCATCCTTTAAATGTGTTATTTTTTATTTCTGTAATTCCTTTTCCAATAGATACACTTTCAAAAGCTTTACAATTTTCAAATGCGGATTCTCCAATTATACTTATTCCTTCTTGGATTGTTAAACTAATAATTGAAGAACAATTTTTGAATGCAGAAGATCCAATTTTAGTTACTGGATAACCATTATATGTTGCAGGTATTTCTATATTATTTTCTGTGCAATCTCCTATGCCATTAACACTAAAGGTTTCGTTTTCAGAATCCCAAGCCATATTTAAGCCCTTACTACCGCCAGCATCATATCCACAATTGCCACAGACATTGTCATTCCAATTGCCATGTCCTGTTGCTAAAATTGTTTCAGTTTTTTGATCAATGTAATCTTTTCCTTCAAAGCTTGCGGTTGCGGTATAAGTTTTTACACCATCACTTTCACATGTTGCAGGTGTAGTAATTTCATATGTAATATCATCACCTGTTATTGTTGCACTTCCACTATGATTATTATCGTGTGAACAAGTAAAGGTAACCTCTACACTTTCATAACTTATCCAGTTCCACTGTGCAACAAAGTCGTGGCCTAGCATAGTTAAAACTTCATCCTTAGAATCGGAATAATCTATACCACCAAATGTTACTTTTGCTGTATACGTTTTAAAACCATCACTAGTACATGTTACAGGTGTCTTAATCACATTTGTAATTGTTGCATTAACAGTTTCTTTGTGAGTGTTCTCTTCACAATTTGTACAAGTAAATGTTGCAGTTGCACTCTCATATCCATTCCAATTCCATACAGGCGTACTATATTCATGACCAAGCATTGAGCCTTCATCAGTTATAGTATCAGTTTCATTACAGCCATCACGATCACAAACTGCGGTTTTTGTTCCATCTTCAGTAGAAGTTGCGTCATTATTTGAAACATAATTTGTAAAGCTATGACCAAGAGGGTCAATATCCTCTGTTTTAAGAATTTCGTGACAAACCGTGCATTCTTTATGCTTTGAACCGCCTTCTGTACAGGTTGCTTCTTCATCTATTATCCAATCACTCTCAGTATGACCATTAGCTTCAATCTCAACATAGGTAGTATAGTCACAGCGTGAGCATGTATCATATGCTTCCCATCCCACATCTGTACAAGTTGGTGCTTTTGCATCGTGATGTTCTAAATCATGTCCTAACATATCAATTGTTGCAGTTTCAAGAACTTCACCACATATAGTACATTCTTTATGCTTTGAACCATCCTTTGTACATGTTGCTTCTTCATCTATTATCCAATCACTCTTAGTATGACCAGTAGCTTCAATTTCAACATAAGTAGTATAGTCACCACGTGAGCATGTATCATATGCTTCCCAACCTTTTTGTGTACAGGTTGGTGCCTTTGCATCGTGATGAATAAGGTTATGACCATACATTTCGATAACTCTATTTTCAACCTCGTTACAAATTGTACATACTCTATGCTTCATTCCATCCTCAGTACAAGTAGCTTCTTTATCTATTATCCATTCACCATATGTATGACCATTTGCTGGAATTTCTACATAAGTAGTATAGTCACATCGTGAGCATGTATCATATGCTTCCCAACCTATTTTTGTGCAAGTTGGTGCTTTTGCATCATGATGTTCTAAATCATGGCCAAGTTTACTGTCAATGTCAACTACGGTATCGATTTCGTTACATCCTTCATGTTCACAAGTTGCACTCTTTGTACCATCTACAGTGCAAGTAGCGTCATTATTTGAAACATAATTAGTAAAGCTATGACCTAATGAAGGAATTTCTTCTGTCTTTGTATCTGTATATGTAATTCCACCAAATGTAACTGTTGCTGTATATGTTCTAATACCAGTTTCTTCACATGTTGCAGGTGGTGTTACTTCATTTGTTATAGTCGCAGATATTTCTTCAATATGTGAACTATTGTTTTCACATGTGAACTTAGCAGTTGCGGCAGTATATCCATCCCATATCCATGAAATAGTACCATAACTATGTCCTAAAGCTGGTATTTCTTCTGTCTTTTTATCTGTATATGTAACTCCTTTAAATGTTACTGTTGCTGTATATGTTCTTTCTCCAGTAGTTTCACATGTTGGGTTTGTTGTAATTTCATTTGTTATAGTTGCAGAAACTTCTTCAATATGTGAACTATCATTTCCACATATAAATTTAGCTGTGGCACTACTATATTCATTCCATACCCATACTAAACTTCCATCGCTATGTCCTGTTGCTTCAATTTCTTCTGTCTTTGTAGATGTATATGTTTCTCCAGCAAATATAACTGTTGCTGTATATGTTCTAACACCAGTAGTTTCACATGTTGCAGGTGTTGTTATTTCACTTGCTATAGTCGCATTTGCTGTCTCAGTATGATTTAATTCAGCTCCACAAGTTTGACATGTAAATGTTAATGTGGCAGTCTCATATCCATCCCAATTCCAAACAGGATTGATATAAACATGACCAAGCATTGTACCTTCATCTATTATAGTATCAGTTTCATTACAACCATCGTGATCACAGGTTGCGGTTTTTGTTCCATCTTGTGTAGATGTAGCGTCATTATTTGAAATATAATTTGTAAAACTATGTCCTAATGCAGGTATTTCTTCTGTCTTTGTATCTGTATATGTAATTCCACCAAATGTTACTGTTGCTGTATATGTTCTAACTCCAGTTTCGGTACATATTGCAGGTGTTGTAACCTCACTTGTTATAGTCGCATTTGCTGTTTCAGTATGATTTACTTCAGCTCCACAAGTTTGACATGTAAATGTTAATGTTGCAGTTCCATATCCATCCCATTTCCAAACCGGATTAGTATAATCATGACCTAACATTGTACCTTCATCTTTTATAGTATTTGTTTCATTACAGCCTTCGTGATCACAACCTGCTGTCTTTGTTCCATCTTGTGTAGATGTAGCATCATTATTTGAAATATAATTTGTAAAACTATGTCCTAAAGCAGGTATTTCTTCTGTCTTTTCTTTTGTATACGTTTTACCTTCAAATGTAACTGTTGCAGTGTATGTTCTTTCACCTGCAGTTTCACATGTTGCAGGGGTTGTAACCTCGCTTGTTATAGTTGCAGGAACTTCTTCTACATGTGAGTTATTGTTTTCACATGTGAACTTAGCAGTTGCGGCAGTACATCCATCCCATATCCATGAAATAGTACCATAACTATGACCAAAAGCTGGAATTACTTCTGTCTTTTCATTTGTATATGTTTTTCCTTTAAATGTTACTTTTGCTGTATATGTTCTTTCACCTTCATCATCACATGTTGCAGGTGTTGTAACTTTAGATGAAATAGTTGCAGGAACTTCTTCTACATGTGAACTATTGTTTTCACATGTGAATTTAGCAGTTGCACCTTTATATCCATCCCATGTCCATATAGGTGCATTAAAGGTATGTCCAGTTGCTGGAATTGTTAATACATTTTCATATCCACAAACACTACATACTTGTTTCTTACTACCATTTTGGGTATCAGTAGCTTCTTTTATAACTTCAAATTCTCCATATGTATGAGCAGCTTTGTCTTTCTTATCTCCACAGCTACATTCATGCCAGTGATTTGTAGAATCATTTTTCCATGCATTAGAAAAGCTATGACCTAAAGCATTAATCTTCACAACGTTTTCATAACCACAGACATAACATACTTGTTTCTTACTACCATCTTCTGTATGTGATGCCGCTTTAATTATGATCCATTCTCCATATTCGTGAAGCCCATAATTTTGGATTATATCAGTATGCTCACAAACGCCCTCTTGCCAGTGAGCTTGTGAATCATAAGAATATGCCTCATCAAATTTATGAGTATGCTTGCTACAGGATGTAAAAGCAAACAATCCTAAAATTAAAATACTAATTAACATTATCACTTTTTTTGTTTTCATTTCGTCAACCCCCATTAATTTGTTAGTGTTATATAATAACAATATACTTAAAATCTTTAATTAATCATTTAAATTTTTCCGTCGAAATTATAGCATTTTAAACGAAACATTTCAATATAAATCTTGTATTTTAATGTCTAATTTCTAGATAAAAAAATATGTTTTATAAATTGAATAAGCGAAATACATATATAACTTGCATTTTATGTATATATTT
>CAMEKY010000024.1 GCA_945921565.1 uncultured Clostridium sp.
TCTTTGATGTGCTTGCTACCTTTAACCATTAATCCTAAATTTAGTAGTGCAGTTAAAATCCCAAGCACATAGCTCATCGACCAAGCACTTCTAATACCTTTATCTAATGCAAAAAACAGTATTAACCAACCAACTAATCCGATAATCCATGAAATAGGGGCGACAATCGCAGCCAATTTATGGGTTTCGTCCATTTTTATCACCACCTATATTAAGCCTAAGCATCATAAAAATCAAGGATACAATTCCAATTAATCCACCTATTACAGCTAAAATAATTGGCCAAACAGAATCCTTATTTATCTTATATCCGATAAAAAATCCAAGACCAGCTAAAACTAAAACTGTTATAAATCCCTGAGTTACTACAGCATATATTTTAACTAATTCGTTTTGATTTTTCATTATTTTGTACCAAATAAACGGTCTCCACAGTCACCTAAGCCTGGGACAATGTAACCTTTCTCATTTAATTTCTCGTCTAAGGCTGCGGTATAAATATCGATATCTGGATGAGCATTATGTAATGCTTCAACACCCTCTGGTGCCGCAACCAAACCGACATAACGAATATCTTTTACTCCTCGGCTCTTTAAAGCATCAACAGCTGCAATAGCACTTCCACCAGTTGCAAGCATTGGATCAACCAATAATACTACTGAATTAGCAACATCTCCAGGAAATTTAACGTAGTATTCATGTGGCTTTAAAGTTTCTTCATCTCTATACAATCCTATGAAGCCAACCTTTGCAGTTGGAATCATATTTCTTATCCCGTCAACCATACCAAGACCAGCACGTAAAATCGGAACAACAACTATTTCAGATGCAAGCTCTTTCTGGATGGTTTTACATATTGGAGTTTCAATTTCGACGTCTTTAAGATCAAAATCCTTAGAAATTTCATATGCCATTAAGCCGCCGATTTCTTGAACAATTTGATAGAAATCTTTTGTTTTTGTATCAAATCTTCTTATTTGAGTAAGTTTGTGTTCAAACATTTTTTTGTCCCATTGCTAAAACATTTGTATCTTTATGCTCCCTGGTTAATCTGGCAGTTGTTACATCAGTAACTAGTGCACATCTTACACCCTTAACCTTATTTGCAACAATAGATACACCTATTCCTGTTGAGCAAATCACAATTCCTCTATCACATTCTTTATTAGCAACCGCCATAGCTACTTTTTTTGCATATATAGGGTAATCACAAGAATCATATGAATAAGTACCAACATCGATAACTTCATTATTTTTTTCTTGTAAATATTTTACTATAATATTTTTTAAATCAAGACCACCGTGGTCGCATCCAATATATATTTTCATCGTTTTTCACCTCGACATACATATCTATTATATTATATATCAATTATTTTATTTTTACAATAATTGTAGAATTGTAAGCGTTTGTTTTTAATATTTTATATACATTTTCCATCAGATATTCGTACAAAATAAAAGATTGTGATTTCTCACAATCTAAATATCATTTTCGAGTCAAAGACCCAACATTTTCCGCTTCAATCTCATTTGATAAATTATTATCTAATGATACATTATTAATAACAACCTCTTCAACATTGTTAAAAATTAATCCACGATTAACCATAGGAGCAAGCCCTGTCATCATAGCTGGAATTCCTTGTTGAGGGTTCTTATCATAGCGAAATTTAACATTATCTATTGTTATCTTTTTAATTGGCCTTTCAGGCAATCCGTAAAATGCTCCTGCAGCTATATTAACATCCGAGCAATCTATATCCTTAAATGTAAATTCACCCAAATATGGAGTCCTATCATCTACAGGAAGCTTGTTTTTAGACCAAACATACTCTGTCTTACCATCAGGATCACAATAATAGAACATATTGATTACAAGAGGTGTTAATACTTTGACCATCTTAATATTACTAAATGTAATACCATCGATTATAGCATCTTTACCTCTACCTCTTCTTGTTTTTATTCTTAATCCTCTATCAGTTTCATTAAAAATACACTGACTTACATTAATATTTTTAATTCCTCCAGCCATCTCAGAGCCTAATACAACAGCACCATGGCCAAAGTTCATAGAGCAATTTCTAATATTAAAGTTTTCTGATGGCTGTTTAAATTTGCGACCCATATAAATTTTACCTGATTTAATTGCTATACAGTCATCTCCAACAGAGAAATGTACACCAATAATATCTACGTTTTTACATGATTCTGGATCACATCCATCAGTATTAGGCGAAGTTTTTGGTGAAATTAAACGCAAATCGATGAATCTAATATTAGAAGAAAAATATGGATGTAGATTCCATGAAGGAGTATTAGTAACTGTAACTCCTTGGAAGCTTATGTTATTACATCTTACTAAAAATACGCCTCTGCCTCGCCAAGCAATTCTTTTAGTACGAACATCTTCCCACCAATCACCATTTTGAGCGTTACCATCAATAATTCCTTTACCAATAATATTGACATTTTCTACTTCAATACCAGTAATTATACTTGCGAAGCAATCCAAAGGATTTCCTTCCCATGAGCCAAGATTATAATCATCAGATTCATCAGTAAGCAGTGTCATACCTGGAAGTACAGGATATTTGGTTCTATCTGTATTACCAAGCAAATGAGCTCCTTCTTCAAGTTCAATAGTAATATTACTCTTTAAGAACAATGGACAAACACTATATGTCCCTCTAGGAATATAGACACGTCCATTCTTAGGACAAGCATTTATACAAGCTTGGATAAATAATGTATCATCAGTAACTCCATCACCTTTAGCACCAAATTTTGTTACATCAAGAGTAACATATTCTGACTTCGTTTCAAATTCAACACATAATGTTTCTTCTTTAAAACGATATTCAACATTATATTTTGTAGCAGGTTCTAGATTATAAATTGAAAAAACGTTCAATTGTACCTTTTCTGCATATTTTTCACTATTAACATATACATCATATAATTCATCAGAATAATATGGTAAACTATTATCTAGTTCTATAGTGACAGAACGTTGTCCTAGATATATGACATTAGCTTTCATTTGATTCATTCTCCTTTAAGCTTTCATTATGACTATCGATTATTCTTTGAGCAATTCTTTCTTCTTTTTGAAATTTATGTTTTTTAATAGTTCTAACAATCATATTTTTACACATTACAGCAATTCCATCGTAAAACAAAAATACAAATCCTGCACTTATTGGCTCAATAACCGGAACTTCTTTTAAAGCAAACAAATTAATAATTAAGTGATGCACAGACATAAAATATAACGTCCCATACATTGGAAACATTATCAAAAACGCATAGATTACATGTAAAAAAAATGATAATACGCCTTTACGATTAATAATATAATATTTGAATGTGTTATCACGACTATTGCGCATAAGTCTTACTAAATTTTTTACAATATACTCGAGTATTAGTGCAAGTCCAAATGATATCCAAATGTAATACTGTGCAGGAGCAGCATCTGATTCTACATCTACTAGTGGATTAGCATTGCCAAAAAAGAAAAAGGCAGCCGCTGCTGCCCAATATTTTAGCAGAAGAATCTTAATCCACGATGGAATTTTTGCAAGCTTATCACTTTGATAAGGATTTGGCTGTTTTAATTCTTCCTTTTTTTTCATTTTATAAAGTTTCCTTCTTATAATTTTTATTTCTAAAGAAGAATGATCCAATTGTACCAATTACAGCAAATGCACAAGATATAATAACTGAAACAAATGATACCTTACATGATGAGAACTTCTCAAAAGCTGTAACAATAACTGTATCATCATTAGGATCAGGATATTTACATGTTACAAATGCTCTACACCATAAAATACCACATGTGACCAAAATTGCAGTTGTAATCAATGCAAAAATTGATGATTTAAGATTTCTCTTTTTAATAATTCCAAATCCCCAAACAACGTTTAAGCATCCAGCCATTTCTAGTACGAACATTTGGAAACCAGAGTTATTATAATCGTTTGTAAGGTTTCCTGATGCAGTAATGTGTGTTGATAACATAAATCCAACTAATACGGCAGGAATCATTAAGCATAAACCAAAAATAATATTTGGATTCTCAGAAACATCACGTTTTAAATCAAATGCAATTCCTTTTAGATATTTTAACAATGGTCTAATGCAATGTACAACAAACCAATTTGACTTTTCAGTTGAAACTTTATCGTCGGAGTTAATATTATTATCAATATCTTCATTTACAATTTCTACTTCATTTTCATTAATAGAAGTTTCATTTATATTTTCATTATTCATTAAATATTACCTCCTTAGTCATTAATTCTAATTTCAGTATTTACATCAAAGAAATGAACCTTTGTCATATCAAATGCACATTGTACTTGTTCTGATGATACTTCATCACGATCATATACCTTTGCAATACAACGGTCTTCACCAAATGTACCGTATACCAGATTATATGCACCTAAATGCTCTTCATAATCTAAATCTAAAACGAATTTCCCTCCAGCAAAATTAGCCAATGAAGCCTCATCCATAAAAACATAATCAGGTCTAGAAGCCATTATTACTTCTTTTCCAACATATCCTTTTGATTTGATACATTCAAACATTTTAGGCTCAATAGTTAATACTGTATCACTTGATGAATGAGAGAATGTACCATTCTCATTAATAACACCTTTATAAAAATTCATAGGAGGTGTTCCAATAAAACCAGCAACGAATAAATTAACTGGTTTATCAAACATTTCTTTTGGAGATGAACATTGTTGAATAAACCCGTCCTTCATTACTACGATTCTATCAGCTAAAGTTAGAGCTTCAATTTGGTCATGTGTTACATAAACAAATGTAGCATTTAATTGATGATGTAGTTGAGATAATTCTTTACGCATAGATGCACGTAGCTTAGCGTCAAGATTTGATAATGGTTCATCTAACAAATACACAACCGGATTACGTACAATAGCACGTCCAACAGCAACACGTTGGCGTTGTCCTCCTGAAAGTTGTTTTGGTTTACGATTTAAATAAGGAATAAGACCAAGCATTTCTGCAGCTGCCATAACTCTCTTATGAATTTCGTCAGAATCAATCTTTCTAATCATTAATGAGAAAGCTAAATTATGATAAACAGTCATGTGAGCGTATAAAGCATAATTTTGGAAAACCATAGCTATGTTACGATCACGTGGTGCTACATCATTGCATAATTTGCCATTAATCCAAAGCTCTCCACTCGTAATTTCTTCAAGACCAGCAATCATACGTAATGTAGTAGACTTTCCACATCCAGAAGGCCCCGCCATTACTATAAATTCACCCTCTTGAATATCAAGGTTAAAATCAAAAACAGCTTGAGCACCATTTGGATAAATTTTATTAACATTTTTTAAACTAATTATAGTGTTATTATTTTCCATATGTGCCTCCTGCTAATTCTTTAATGTTTTTAGGTAACCATTTAGTTTCTTTTGTCTAATATATCCAATTACACCTGCTGTTATAAAGCAAGCTGTTGCACAACCTAATAATACTATTAATAAAACAGCTCTAAATGTACCATTACTCCATAGATAACCATTCTTTTCGGTTATTGAAGCACCTAAATAATCTAAATATTTAGTATCTGAATCAGGATTAGTCAAACTATCTTTGTATTTAGAATAATTAATAATTAAAATTAAAGGATATATGAATATTCTAGCAAAACATACTCCACCTAATCCGTACATAAAATAACAATATTTTTTTGAATATACTTTGACTTTTTCAGCAGACAAAAATCCTACTAAAAATACTAAAATATTTATTAATACCATAAATAAAGTAAGAATGGATGATGGTTTAACAGAATTCAATCCAATAAAACATGCAATAAGACTAAAAACCATTCCGCCAAGACCTAACCAATAAGAAGTAGTGTTATTGTTATAACGCATTTTCTCTAAATGTAATTCGTCAATAGACATTTCTTTATTATCCATTAATAACAGCCTCCTTATTAATCTTTCTAGTTTCTAAATATTTAAATAAACCAAATAAAATTAATGCAATACAGAATACCATGAATATAATTGGTACAATTACACCAATAAGACAATTACTAGTTGAAAACTCACCATATTGTTCGATATCAGAAGAACCCAAGAAGTTCTTTAAAGAGTAGAATATATCTACGTCTGATTGTATAGCTTCTAAGTCTGATTTTAAAGATAATGACTTCACAATCATTAGTATTGATAAAATGATACCAGTAGTTCCTGTACCAACACTACAAACTAAATTTGAAACATAGTATTTCTTTCTAGAGAAACAACCAACAATTCCACAAATGGCAGTTAATACAAGCATTACTAATCCGGAATAGAATATAAAATTATTTACACTTTGAATATTAAACCAAACATTTCTATAAAATGGTACACCGTTTTCTTCTAATGGATATATCAATTTAGCAAACATTCCTGCTTTGTCACAGCCAAAAAATTCTTTTGCAGCAGCTTGTTGTTTTGGTGGCCCCTGAAAAGTAGAATTAATCGCTTTTTGTATAGTAATCCAGAAACTATCAGATGTTGCATTTTTGTCACAAGACATCATAGTCCATGAACGATGAACAAAACATAAACTAGCAATAATTATTGATGCAGATGCAATTAAAAAAGCGTAAAATAATATTTTTTGAATTCTTTTGTTACTTGTAATTTTCATTTTCTGCCTCCATAAAAATCTGGTATAAAGAGACTATTTATAGCCTCTCTATACCATAAATATAAACTATTTTAATTAATCTTGAGCATAATATGCATTTTGATATGCAATTACGTATGTAGATTGTACTTTTGCAAATAATGCTTTATATGAATCAAAGTCAGTAATTGTAGATATAACTTCAGTAGCAGTTTTACCACCCATAATCCAACGGCAATATACAACCTTACCATCAACACTCGAATCATCCTTCCAGAAGTTGTCTACAGTTGTATTAGCAGGTTCACTTTGAATTGCTGTTTGATCTTGCTTACTAATTGCAAATCCAGTTGGAACTGAATAGAAGAATAAATTCTCAGAACTGATTTCTTTGAAAGTTGGATTATCTATAACTCCTGTTGTCTTAGCACAAATGAATCCACCAGATAGAATTGCAGCAGTCAACTTAGCTAATCCAGCGTTGGCTTTTAAAGATACTGTAGCTTGATAATCAACACCATCAGAACGTAAGTGTCCTATACCTTGAGTAGCACCAACATATCCACGCATAAAGTTATTCCAGTTACCTTTGAACTTATCATTATTAGTTTCACCTAAACTAGCATTTATTACTTTATCAGACCATTTAACAACTTCTTGATAATTTAATGAGAATGTACCTTCTCCAGCAAGACGATTTCCGTTTTCATCATATTGAGTTACAGCAGCACGATAATCAGTAGTATTTGGACCATAATCTTGAATATCTGCACCTTCTGGCATCCAAATATAATCAGCAACTGCACATGCTACATCAGCATCACCAGTTGTAGGTATAGACCATCCACCTGACTTTAATGATCTGTTATCTTCTGTAAAATGATAATATCCTGTAGAAGCTTCACCATCATTCCAATTTGCAACAGGAGGTAACATAGGGATCATATCAGATTTATACTCGTCACCCTTTACATCATGGTTATAAACAGTTGAAGTTGCATTGTAATCGTATAATGCGAAAGTGGTTCCTTTTTTAATACAGTCAGAACGCCATTCAGTTTTTACTTTACCATTTCCTTCAATGAAACTTCCAGGGAAGAATCCTTCATTATAAAGAGCATTCATACGATCTAAGTTCTCATATGCAGAATCTTCAATTCTCATATCATGTAGATATCCTTCGCTATCAAAATATAGCTTACCAGATTCAGCAGATACTCCTCTTTGTCCCCAAATGCTCGTAAATTCAAGCATTTGTTTTAGTCTTGAACCTTGACCATTTCTAGGAACAAATGCATATAAGTTTTGAGCAGTACCAGTTAAATATTCAGCATTATTTACTACACAACGCATCAATGCGATTAAATCATCTGCATTGTAGCAAGCATATTGAGAAGTAAAGATTTCAGAATATTTTGCATACAATTTATCTTTGCCTACATAATCTCCATATACATCTTGTAAATGTTCACGTAAAGTTTGAACATATGCCTTTCCATTCTTTACTGATAATTTGTTTTGCTTCGCTACTGCAGATTCTGTGTATGATACAGTTACAGTCTTATTATCACCAAGCTTAAGAACTTCATTATTCATTGAAGGAACAGCAGCTTGGAATCCACCAGGATTTGAACCAATAGCCGCAGTTTCACTTAAGCCTTCTGTAGAATCAGTATCTAATAATTTTTCAATATATTCCTGATTCATTAACCACATTTTTTCAACGTTGTTAAAACCATCGAAATAAGGTAAATAATATACTTTACCATCAGCAGCTCTCATTGATTTCCAAATAGCACTTTGTTTACCGCCTTGAGCGTCTAACCATGCTTTAAAGTTAGGAAGCTTTCCTGCATCCATTAATGCTCCAATATCTTGTAACTTACCAGTATTTGCTGCAGTAGTGTAACCATTATCAGCTCCCATACCATCAACCATAATTAAGTCGATTTTCTTTCCATTATCTCCAACAAATCCTGTTTCTAGATAATTTTTCCATTCTATCTTAGCATCTTTTTTAGAAATGTCAGTTCCATCTTCAATTGTACCATTTAAATTAGTAGCAATTGCTTGCCAAGTTGGAAGCAATGTACCAGGTGTTAATGTTTTTCCATCAAGACCTACTACAGCTGAAGCTCCATTAAATCCTGGAGTTAAGTGTAATCCAGATCCTGTATAGTGTACACTTAATGTAGCAGTAGCACCATTTAAATTGCCCTTTACATACTTAACAGAAGGTGTAGGTGCTGTTGTTGTAGGTGCAATTGTTGTTGGGGCACTTGTTGTTGGTGCACTTGTTGTTGGTGCACTTGTTGTTACAGATCCACCTGATGTAGGTGTAGATGTTGTAACAGGAGTAGTCGTTGATCCACCCGTTGTAGTTGAAGTAGTGCCATCTTTACAAGCAACTACAGTTAATGCTGAGGCTACAAGAGCGCCTGCAGCTAAAACTTTTACTATTTTTTTCATTTTTTTTCTCCTTTTTTTCTCTTTTTTTCTATTCTTTAACTCCACCTAGATTTACACCCGCTGCAAAATATTTTTGCATTTGAGGATATAAAATCAAGATTGGAATGATAGAACATACAATCATTGCAAACTTCCAAGAATTCGTTGAATAGTCTGCCAGGTCTGTACCAGTACCGTCATCCGTCATAAGATCACGCATATATACCTGTAATGGTTTATCTTCTGTTTTAGCCAGTAACAAAGATGCCCAATAATATCCGTTCCAACGAGATAATGCGTAGAACATTGTTACAGTAGCTATTGAAGATTTAGACATAGGAATATATATTTTTGTTAATAATTGAAACTCTGTTGCACCATCAATAGTTGCAGCCTCTTCTATTTCAGAAGGGACCCCTTTAAATCCATTACGCAACAAAATTATATTAAATGCATTAAAGCCCAATCCAAAGATAAATCCATATTTATTATCAATCTTCAAATCTCTAAAGTTCTGATATGTAGCAATTAATCCAGCATTAAACCACATTGTAAATGTTAATAAGAAATTGAATCCTCTTCCCCACATTAATCGTGCTTTAGATAGTGCGTAAGCACCTGTAATTGCAATTAACATTGATACTAATGTACCATAGAACGTTAAAAACAATGTGTTACAATATGCAAGCCAGAATAATTTATCATTAAGAACGAATTTTACCGCTTTTAAATCTATTCCGATGTGTCCATTTACAATAGGCCATAGTACAACAGTACCACTATCTCCCGCTGCTTTGTCAGATAAGGCTACTGCTAAGCAGTATATTAAGGGATAAAAACACATTAATGCAAACAATGTTAATAATACGTATGCAAAAACTTTGAAAATAATTTCACTTTTATCTAATCTTTTCATACATACCTCCTAGAACAATGACGTATCTGACACACGTCTAGATATTGCATTAGCTCCAAGAACCAAGCACATTGCAATCAATGAATTAAACAAATCGGCAGCAGTTCCTAACATATAATTTGATGCAGTACCATCACCTTGCTGTTGACGATATACAAACGTAGAAATAACATCCGCAGTTTCGTATGAAGATGTATCATACAATAGCATTACCTTTTCATATCCAATGTTTAGTATTTGGCCAATACGCATGATAAGCATTATTGATAGTGTCGGAGCCATACTTGGTAATGTAACATAACGAATTTGTTGAATTTTGCTTGCACCATCTATTTTAGCAGCCTCATAATTTGTTGGCGAAATTGCTAAAACAGCCGCAAAATATACAATAGATCCATATCCAGAAGCTTCCCAAACACCAGAGATTTGATAAATCGGTCTGAAGAACTTGGTAGTTCTTAAAATATTTTCCCCTGGATTTATCCAATTAAATGCTAAGAACATCTTTGTTAATAAACCATTTGAACCAGTGGCAGCAGCACCAGGAATAACTGTTTCGTTCTTACACCAAAGAGTAATAATTGAAGTTGTTACTACAGTTGATAAAAACTTAGGTAAATAAGTACATACTTGAATAACAGATCGATATCCGTATGACTTTATTTCACTAAATAATAGTGCTAAGAAAATAGGAATTGGAAACCCAAATACTAATCCGTACATACTATTTACAAATGTATTACGTAAAGCTCTCCAGAAATCATTGTTTTGAAATAACTGTTTTACGTAAATCAATCCATACCACGAGTCATTCATTACTGTTACATTTTCTTCATTAATCTTAAACGCCTGTAATACACCTCTAATTGGTAGGTATTTAAACATAAACATAAAAACTAGTAATGGTACTAACAATACATAAAGACGCCAATCCTTTAGCAATTCCTTACCTACACGCTTCCATTTCGTACGTTCTAGTTCTTCTAGTATTTCCTCGCTTGCCTTTGTTGCATCTAAAGACATAGCAAACACGCACCTTTCTTTTTTTTTTTACTTTTTCGTATAATATTGTGACTCGTTATCTCTTTCTTCTTTTTTTTCAAGTAGTCTTTCCTTTACGTTACACAAAACATCTTGTCTTGAAAGAATAAAAGTACCAATCAGCAGTGCAATATATCCAAATGCATTATATAGGAACATTCCTAGGCATCTAGCTCCAAAATCGTCTAAAGAGAAGCTACCACCATTGATTGAATTGCCAACAGCCGAATATAAAACACATATTAACAAGTTAACGAGTACTATAGTTCCTATCATACCTAACATAGAGCCATAATCCTTATATAATCCTCGGTTTCCTTTTTTCTTATACCACAGTAAAGCAATAAGGGCGGATAATGTCGCTATCATTGTAAAGATAAAACTTAAAAAATCATACGATGCTCTATAGTTGATAGCATTTAATACAAATCTACCCATTAAAAAATTGGCTAGTGTATTAAAGGGAACAACAATAATACCTAACAATCCCCATCTTGTAACAGCAACTAATGTCAACAACAATCCCAAGACGGGAAAAGGTCTAATGGTCGGAACAAACAAATTTACACACGGAGTTGTAAGTAACTCAATGCCGAAGGCTAAAATGCATAATATAAGCAAATCAATAACTCGATATGTCTTAAATTTCATTCCCCTTACGATTCCTTCCTTTTGCAATCACTAAAATATTGCTTGTTATGTATTACCAAAAATAAAAAGTCTACATTATAATTTATTTCAAGTATCATTTCGGATTCCATTTTAGAATAATACTTCCAATAAACTAAAACATACTTTTTATACATTGCCATTTTATCACTTATGAAAGTACAAGTCAACAATTTAATGAAAACTTTTTCATAAAATTTGTAAACGCTTTTCATATCATATAAAAAAATACAAAAATCGTATGATATTGTAAAAAAATGGAATTATTAAGCTCTTTATTATATCATTTTTATAATTATTGTGTTATCTTTATATAAGAGTTAATTGGAGATGATTATTTATGAACTACTATTTAACAGCTGCTGATTCTATAAATGAATGTTTAAAAAAATGTAAAGAAAACGATGTAATATATTTATCTGAGGGTATATATTACGAAAAGGTTAAGATAAGTATAAACGGATTAAAAATAATTGGTAATAATTCTACAATACAATATAAAGATTACTATAATAAAATAGGAAGCGACAATAAAGAGCTTCTAACTGTTAGAACCTATACTTTGATGGTTGCGGCAGATAATGTTACATTAGAAAATATAACTATTAAAAATCTAGCCTTAGATAATAAAAAATATGGCCAAGCAGTTGCACTACATGTGCTTGGTGATAATTTTAAAGCCTTTAATGTTAAACTAATAGGTGGACAGGATACCCTTCTTGCTGGACCTATTCCCTATGATCTTTCTATTAGATATAAGGATTTATTACCTCAAGATGAGCTTAGCCAAAATAAATCTCATCAATATTATAAGGATTGCTATATTGAAGGAAATGTGGATTTCATCTTTGGCTGTGGTATCTGCTTGTTCGATTCGTGTACAATCAACTCAACAGATAAAGGGTATATTTGTGCCCCAAGTCATCCTTATGATTATCAATTCGGCTTTGTTTTCTTAAATTGTAATCTGACATGTACAAAAAATAACATTAATAACGTATTTCTTGCAAGACCATGGAGAGATTATGGTAAAGCCACATTTATTAATTGTAATGTATCTATTCATATAAAGCCCGAAGGATTTAATAATTGGAAAAAAGAACGTGAAGAAACTTGTAGATTAGAAATATATAAAACATTAGATTACAATAACTTAGTAAGTTTTGCCAAAATTCTGTCTGATGATGATGTTATAAATTATACACTAAATAACATCTTAAATAGTTAACAATAGATTATGGGTTATTTTATCATAATCTATTTTTCTTTTTCTTCTATCTTATATTATATTAAATGACAATTATATAATACTTATCTTTCGACAAAGTTTGACAACCTTAATTTTTATAATAGATTTTTTTAAATTTTCTCGAATAGAATTTGTCGAAGAATTCATTTTCAAAAAGTTTTTTTTAAATTTTTTTAGTTTTTTTATTGTAATTATCAAAATAAAAAATTATCATATAGTCAGTATTAAATATTTTTTAAGGAGGAATGAAATATGATAAGAGTTGTTGTTGCAGACGACAACAAGGAACTTACACTTATGATAAGTGAAAGTTTAAAAATGCAAGCTGGTTTTGAAGTTTTAAATACATTTAATTCAGGAAAAGCACTTCTTAGCTATCTTGAAGCTAATCAATTTGATTTACTGCTTCTTGATATCTTTATGCCTGAGATTGATGGGGTAAAGGTTTTAGAGGAGCTTAATGCTAAGCCTGATAAATACCACCGTCCAAAAAAGATTGTTATGCTTTCATCATTTAACAACGAATCATTGATTGCAAGATCTTCAAGCCTAGGTGCGGATTACTTTATTATTAAGCCAATTGATTTACAAAATATGCTAGATTCAATTAATGGGTTATTTAAAGAGTTACCAAAAAAGCGTGAGGTTAGTTCAAATTCTAACCCTGAAATTGACTTACATGAAGAGATAACAAGTATTCTTCATGAAATTGGCGTACCTGCTCATATAAAGGGCTATTTATATCTTCGAGAAGCTATTACAATGGTATATAAGGATATAAATGTTCTTGGCTCTATAACTAAGGTTTTGTATCCAATCATTGCTAAAAAGTTTAATACTACCTCTTCAAGAGTTGAAAGAGCAATTAGACACTCTATCGAGGTAGCATGGGGTAGAGGAAATGTTGATACAATTGCATCAATCTTCTCATATACTGTTAGCTATAGTAAATCAAAGCCAACAAATAGCGAGTTTATCGCAATGATAGCTGATAAGCTTCGTCTTCAACACAAGGTCACTATGTAATTAGTGACTTTTTTCTTTGTATATTTCAACATCCCTATGACATAATAATTAATAAGGTGATATTATTAAATCTTTTTTTGGAATCTTATTAATTATTTTATCAGCCTTTACATCCTTATTTATATCATATAGTATATTAATATCATTTAAGGTTGTGGGATATCATTGGTATATTACTCTGATTTTATTTTTAGCTTCAATTTTGTTTTCTGTTGTGCCCATTTTAACAACTAAATCACAGTAACGCTTTTGGCTAAATTCCTAGGATGATCTGGGTCTAATCCTCTTTCTTTCGATGTATAATATGCAATTAATTGAACATATCTTGCAAGAACCAAGCTTCCTAGGTATTTACCTTTATCAGGGGATTGTAAATAAAAAATATTCCCATACCTAGATTTAACCTCATTCAATGCAGCTAACATATAATTCTTAGAAGATGACAAGCCTATTACTGCTGTTTTAGTATCAATTAAAGCTAAAGATCCGTGCTTAAGCTCAGATATTGAATATCCCTCTGTGGGAATATAGGCTATTTCCTTAAGCTTTAGTGCACCTTCTTTACTAATTATATAATCATATCCTTGGCCAATATAAAAAACTTTATCCATTCTAGCTAATAATTTTGGAATGTTCATTCTAAAATTATTTTTTATTTTTTTAATTCCTTCAATATAATAATCAAGTTCTTCTGCCTTTTCACCTATAACCTCCATAAACAAAAGATATGCGACAAGTATTGTTTGATTAAAGCTTTTTGTTGAAGCTACTGCTACTTCAATACCTGCCATAATATCAATAGAATTCTTAATCATATTAGCAAGTGAAGAATTCTTTCTATTTGTAAATAAAATACATTTATCCTTAGGAATGTGCTCAACTGCATTTATCAAATCTGCAGTTTCCCCACTTTGAGAAATAATTAAATACACTGGATTATTATATAGCTGTGTATTTCTTAACTCAGTAGGAAGAAAAGCCTTGGCCCTCTTCTTTAGTATATCCTCACACATATTACCCACATACTCTCCTGCATAAAATGAGGAGCCACTTCCAACAATAATAAATTCATTTGCGGATTTTATCATATTAACAATTTCTTTTGAAAACTTATTCCCGCATTTTTCTAAGTTTGCCGCAAGCATTTCCTCTTCATATATTTCTTTAAGCATTACATCTGTGTTATTTAAAATATCATACTTAAAATTAAAATCTAAAAACCTTGATTCATCTGACAAATAAACATCAGTTCCAATTCTTCCATAGCTTTTATCAGCTAAATGCTTATAATATTTACATTCACTAGGTAGGGCATAGATATCTGATGACATAAAATATGAATCAGTATTATATCCAATAAGAAGTGATGACTTATTCTTCATAAAATATATATTATTATCATCCTTAATCATAAATAAAATAGCATATGAGCCCTTTATGATATCCATAACATCTAAAATTGCTTTAAAAGGAGACTTATCCTTCAAAAATAAAGCTAATAATTCGGCAATAACCTCACTATCGGTACTAGATTTAAATATATGATTTTTAAAAAAAGTATCCTTGATTATTTGTTCATTTTCTAAAATACCATTATGCACAAGCACAACCTTACCATCTGATGAAGATTGAGGATGAGCATTTATTAGTGATACCTCACCATTAGTTGCCCACCTAGTATGACAAATCGCCCTAATTGCATCATAGTTTTCTTCCTCATTAAAGAGTTTTATTCTCCCAACCCTCCTTCTTACTTCGTTGTTGTTATAGCTAATGCCAAAAGAATCATACCCCCGGTATTCAAGCCTTTTTAAGCATTCTAGAGCATCATTTAGTTTAAAATTACCAAATTGAGCATATATTCCACACATCAAAATTCACCTCTGTATAATATATGCTTTCAAACTATAAAATAGAAAAAAAGCAAAAGCCTTAGCTCTTACTTTTCTCAAATAGCATACTATATAATGCTTGCTTAATATTATATTCCTTGAGTGCAGCCTCAACATGTCTTAAGGCCTCTTCATTTCTATTTCCAGTATATTTAGCTCTAACAAGTAAATTCTTTGGCGATGATGAAAAATCTACAAATTCTAAAATATCTACATCGTATCCAAAATATTTAAGTAAATCAGCTCTAATAGTATCTGTTAATAAGGCGCTAAAACGTTCCTTAATTATTCCATATTCCATCATAATATTGTTTGATGACTTCTTAAGCTGCATATTTATTTCATGTTGGCAACATGGAACACTTAGTAAATACTTCGCTTTAAGCTTAATCGCATGATACATTGCCGCGTCAGTTGCTGTATCACACGCATGTAATGTTATTATCAAATCAACATCAAAGCTTGGTTTATATAACGATATATCGCCAACCTCAAAATGTAATGAATCATATCCATATTTTTTGGCAATTTCGTTACATTTATTAATAACATCCTTTTTTAAATCAAGTCCAATAATATTCGCTTTTATTTTCTTTATATTAATAAGATAATAATATAAAATAAATGTCAAATAGGATTTGCCACAGCCAAAATCAATAATATTGATGACATCCTTATCATAATTTTTAATTGTATCATCAAATATTTCTAAAAATTTATTTATCTGACGATATTTATCATAATAGGCTTTAACAACCCTACCATCCTTCATCATAACCCCTAAATCAACTAAGGCGGGAACAACCTCACCTTCCTTAAGTAAATAATTCTTCTCTTTATTATGAGATATAGTAACAAATTTAGGATTAGAATTTTTAACCTTATTTTTAAGAAGATGTTCTTTTGCAGTATATTTAAAACCATAAATATATTCTTCATCCTGAATAGATAATTGATAAAAATCGGTCTTTAGTAATTTTTCAAGCTCTATGGCAATTTCATCTAAGCTATAATTTCGATGAAATGTTTGAGTTTTCGTAAATAGCTCTACTTGAATATGATAAACTTTAGAAATCTCAATCAAGCGAATATTACCCTTAATATATTCTGAGTTCTTCCTAGGATTAGAAAGACTACCTTTATATACTTTTTTAAAATCAATTGTGCTAAACATATTTCACTCCTAAAAAAATAAAGCGGCATATGCCACTTTAATTTTGTTCATTTGACTCATTTTTCTTTGCTTCCTGATTAGCAAGGAAAATCTCTTCACGCTTTTTTAAAGCTTCACGCTGCTGTCTATATTTTTTTTGATTAATTAAAGGTGCTAGGAAATAGATAGCAACGCATACTGCAATAATGACTAGAATGATTGTAAAAAACCAAACATCTACACTTGAAATTTTAGATGCAGCCAAAATAGATAGCATATTTTAATCACCTCGTATTACTACTATTATTATATAATACATAGATATAATTTTCAAGAAAAAAAGAAAAATGCTGATCATTTGACCAGCAAAGAAAAAAGAAAAAGAAAAGATTTACAGGAAGTATTCACTTAGAAAATGTGAATACGCTAAATATTATATACTTTTTTATGAATAATGCAACATCTTTTTTTATTTTTTTCTTATGAAAACGTTTTTGGTTATTTTATATTGTAAAAAGATTATATTCTTCATCTTTTTCTGCCCATTTTATAGGTAAAATGTTATTCTTTATCAAATAATCATTAGCTTTTGAAAACGGATGAGAACCAAAAAAACTTTTTCTTGCCCCTAGTGGAGAAGGATGCGAGCTTTCAATTATTAAATGCTTGGAATTAGTTAATAGTTCTTTTTTCTTTTTTGCATCATTTCCCCAAAGAATAAATACAATTGGATTTTCTTGCTTATCAAGCTCTTTAATAGTATTATCTGTAAGTATTTCCCATCCAAGGCTCTTATGCGACAAAGACTCTCCATGTCTTACTGTTAAAATCGTGTTTAGTAAAAATACCCCTTGCTTTGCTAAATAACTTAAATCTCCTCCTTTTTTTACACTATATCCCAAATCTGATTCCATTTCTTTGTAAATGTTTTTTAGTGAT